>CAZKGE010000080.1:0-8973 GCA_964552065.1 uncultured Oscillospiraceae bacterium
CGAACAGGCTGTACAGCCGCTCCGTGTCCGCGCGGTACCCGAGCAGGCGCACGGAATCCGCAATGTCCAGGCGCCGGATCTGCGCCTCGATCTCCGCGCGCAGCTCGCCGTCGCCGGCCAGCACGAGTACGGCGTCCGGCCGCAGCGCACGGAGCCGCGTGAACGCGTCGAGCAAAAACGCGTGGTTCTTCTGATAGGCAAAGCGCGCGACGTTGCCGATCACAAGCGCGGACCCGGCAATATTGAGCTCCTGACGCAGCGCGCAGCGCGCCGCCGCGTCGAAGCGAAAGCGGTCGAGCTCGACCGCGTTTTTAACGAGAGTAACACGTCCGCCTTCTACCGCCCGCGCACCGTAAAAGAAGCGCGCCGCCTCGTCCGAGCAGGCAAAAAGATGCGTAGCCACGCGCGGGATGCGCCGCTTTTCGAGGTCGTGCAGCAGTTTTGCCGCTGGGTTTGTCGTTAAATACTGCGTGTTGTGGCAGTGTGAGATGCGGACGGGCACGCCCGCGCGCCTGGCAAGGCCGAGCACGTAGCCGTTCATCGCGTCGAGGTGCGCGTGCACGATGCGGTATCCGCCGGTGTGGAATAGTTCAGAAAGCGCGCGCGCGTTGCCGGCAAAGTCGGCGCTCTTGACCGGCACGTGGAACACGCGGCAGCCCAGCGCCCTGGCCTCCGCCTCGCGCGGACCCTCCCGCTCCCCGTGCACGACAAAATCAAACGCCACGGGGTCGCGGTCGATGTGCGCCATATAGTTGAACAAAAACGTGCTGATGCCGCCGTAGTCCAGCGGCCCGCCGCTGATGCAAAGCACCCGCCTCATGCGCGCGCCCTCCCGAGAAGTTCGTCGTAGAGCTTAAAATACGGCAAAAACCGCGCGTCCTTTCCGAACATCTCCGCGCGGCGTACGCAGTCCGCGCGTAAAAGCAGTGCTGCGCGTCCCACCGCCTCGGCAAGCGCGGGCACGTCGCCCATCGGCACAACGATACCGCAGGAATCGTCCAGCGCCTCAGGCGAGCCGCCGGCGCGGTAGGTCACGACGGGCGTGCCGCACGCGAGCGCCTCGAGGTTCGTCGTCGGGAACGTGTCGCAGTACGTGGGGTTTACGTACACGTCCGCCGCACCGTAAATTTCGGCAAGCTCGGCCACGCTGTCCGTGCGCGGCAGGCCCAGCATATGGCCGGGCAGCGCGCGGCGCTGCTTTTCGGTCAGCGCAACCAATACGACCGTCCAGTCCGGGCTAAGAAGTCCGGCAAGCCGCACGCAGTCGTACAGCCCCTTGCGCTCGTCCCACGGCGTGGCGACGCCCAGCGCGATCCGCTTGCCGGTCAGACCGTGCCGCTCGCGAAAATCGGAGTCCGTCGGGCGGAACACGGCAAGGTCGACGCCGTTTTCCAGTACGCGCAGCGGAACATCCGCCAAAAACGATTCCGCAACGCAGTCCCCAAGCCAGCGGCTCGGCGCGACGAGCGTCAGATCCGGCAGCTTGGAAAACCAATCCCGCTTTTTTGCGTACATCCGCCTCGAGCGGTCGAATATCCAGCTTGCGGGGTACACGCCGCGCTTTACGCAGTTGCAGCAGCCCGTTTTCCAGCGATCGCAGCCGACGTCCGTAAAATGCGAACAATGCCCCGTGAACGACCAGCAGTCGTGCAGCGTCCAGACGACCGGCACGCCGCTTTCTTTTAAATAGTCCGCCAGCATCGGCACGTTGAGATAGTAGCCGTGCAGGTTCCCAAGGTGCACGATGTCCGGCCCGTACGATCGCATGCGGCGGATGAGGTCCGCGGTTGCAACGCGCGAAAACATGCCCTGCCGGTCGGTCAGGCGCGTACCGAGCACGTGCATGTAGAATGAGAACCGGTTCCCGATGCGGTAAAACGGCAGACCGGCGGGCGACGCGCCGCGGCCGAACGCAATCTCGGCCTCGCCGCCGCGCGCGATCACGCGGCGTGCAAGCTCCTTGAATATCCGGCCCGTGCTGCCCTGCTCGCAGACGGAGTTGATGTAAAAAACGCGCATGCGGCCTATCCTTTGACGCAAACTGCGGTTTCATCATACCACATGCGCGCACAAAAGGGCAATCGCGCGGATTCGTCGCTCCTTGCGTTGATTCGCGATTCTTCGCGGTCATACTTTTGCCGCGCGCTGCATATAGCAAAGCGTATGGACACGCCCCTTGTCACCGAAAGGCGCCGCGCAAAGCAGGCGCGGACGCGAGCGCCCCTGCAAAAAAGGACGCGCGCTGCCGGCGTGCCGTTCAATGGGGCAAAAAAGCTGCACGCGCCGCTGATTGCCGGCGTGCTCGGCCTTGCCGGGCTGAACCTGTTCTTTGCGACGCGCAGCGCGGAGGGCGGGTTCTTCCGCGCCGCGCTGTACGCGTCCGCTGCCGCGATGCCGCTCTTCTGCCTCGCGCTCGCGGGCGTGAGCTCGTTTACGCTCAAGCGCTTGTACGAGGACGCGCAGACCGACCCGCTGACCGGCCTGCTCAACCGGCGCGGCGGCTTTACCGCCATGCGGACGCTGTTGGAGCTGTGCAGGCGGCACGGCCGCCCGGCCGCGCTTTTGATGTTCGACATCGACCGCTTCAAGCTTTATAACGACGTGTTCGGGCACGCGGCGGGCGACGAGACGCTTTGCCGCATCGCGAGGACGCTCGGCGGCGTGTTCGGCCGCGCGTCCGACCTCGTGTTCCGCTACGGCGGCGAGGAGTTCCTTGCGGTCTGCTCCGTCTCCGACGCGGCCGCCGCGCGCATGCTGGCCGAGCGCGCGCGGCGCGCCGTGCAGGAGCTGGGTATACAAGCCGTTTTAGGGGACGCAAAATCCACACTGACGGTCAGCGTCGGGGTCGCCATTTATCAGCCCGAGGCCAATGCCGGGGCCGTGGACGAGGATCAGCTGCTGAAGATGGCGGATGTCGCGCCGTATGGCGCAAAAGGCGGCGGCAGGAATCGGGTGGAGGAAAAGGAGTGTGTTACATAGCTTCCGAGAGTTGATTCGGATATGGACAGATCTGTTCAAGGTGCCGGGCCAACGTATATAGAAACTCCTTATTGCCGGGAGGAAATTTACCTCGGTTCACAAACAGCTCGTCGAGCCGTTTCTGGCTTCCGTAGTCCCAGATCGCGCGGATTTCCTCGCGCACGTTGCGCTCGATGCGCGCGGGCTTTGTGGCGCATTTGGCCGCAACCAGCGGATACAGCACGCGCGTCGTGCTCGTCACCTGATCGTCGTACATGATCAGTTCCAGCGCACACACCATCTGGGCGTATCCGAGCCGTCCCGTCGGTGCGCCGAGCTTGAGCAGTTCCCGTTCAAGCGTTCGTCTCATCGTGTTCTCCTCCCACCTAATTGTTAATAGAATGTTCATAAACTACAATAATCTCCCCGCAAAACGATTGCAAGTGAGGAGAAACAGTTCGAGTATGTTCGACAAAATACCTAGGAGGACAGAACAACCGTTCGATAGCCCACGGCCTTGTCCGACAGCGTAAAATCCAGCCCGTCCGTTACAAGCACGCGGCGGTCGGACGTAACAAGCACCATGCCGAACGTGCCGTCCGCCCGCCACAGCTTTGCGGCGTCCGCCTCGCCGAGCACGAACAGCGCCGTGGACAGCGAGTCGGCCTTTGCGCCGTTCTGGCCCACGATCGTGACGGAAACAAGGCCGCTATCGGCGGGATAGCCGGTGGCGGGGTTTAGGATGTGGTGGTATTGCTTTCCGTTTTCCGTAAAGTTGCGCTGGTACGCGCCGGAAGTGATCACCGCCGTGTCCTTCACCAGGAGCACGCCGAGCACGTTGGAAGCGTCCAGCGGGTCCTGTACGCCGACGCGCCACGCGCCGCCGTCCGGCCGCGCGCCGAGCGCGTACACGTTTCCGCCGAGCGAAACGATCGCGCTCTTTACGCCGCGCGCGCGGAAAATCTGCATGAGCCGGTCCGAAGCGTAGCCCTTCGCCACGCCGCCAAAGTCCACCCCCATGCCCGGCTCGACGCGCACGCTTTGGCCGGACAGAACGAGGCGCCGGTAATCCACGCGCGTAAGCGCGTCCTCGATCTCGTCCCCGGATGGCACATGCGGCGCCTCGGTCAAAAAGCCCCACGCGTCGACGAGCGGGTAAATTGTTACATCGAACGCGCCGCCGGACTGCGCCGATACACGAAGCGCCGTTTCCAGTATCGCAGCGGTGTCCGCCGAAACCTCGACGTCCCCGCCCGCGCCCAAGCGGATGCGGGCGGCGTCGCTGTCCGGCAGCGTCGCGGAGAACAACTTCTCGAGGCGCACAAGCTCCGCTTCGCATTCGTCCAGCGCTTCGTCCGTGTTGCGGCCGTAGGCAGCCAGCGTCATGTATGTGTCCATCGCAAACAGCGCCCGCTCCGCCTTCGCGCTGGCCGCACACCCGAAACACACGGCGGCGGCCAGCGCCGCCAGCACCGCAAGAATCCATCGTTTCATAACGTCTATTATGGCACCGCATAAAGCGGGACGCAAGTGCCGGCGCCATCGAAAAGCGCCCGCTGCGCCTTGCAATTCCATGGCGCAGCCGATATAATAAGTAAATGCGAAACAGGATTGCACTCCAGCGCGCTGCGGACGACGCACAGTTTGACACGGTCATCCGCGCCAATTCCGGTATTTTCGACTTCGGATTCTCAGAGCTGTTCCGGTACTGGGACCTGATCGTCATGCTCTTTCGGCGCAACGTGATGCTGCAGTACAAGCAGACCGCGCTCGGCGTGATGTGGCTGTTCCTTTATCCGCTGATCACGAGCGTCGTGTTCACGTATGTGTTCGGCCAGTTCGCGCACTTTTCGACGGACGGCATCCCGACGTTCCTGTTCTACCTGGCCAGTAACACGCTTTGGTGGGTGTTTTCCAACTGCCTGTCCAACACGTCGCGCACCTACCAGTCCGACGCGGAGATCTTTAAGAAGGTCTATTTCCCGCGGCTCGTGTCGCCGCTTGCGCATCTGCTCACGGGCCTGTTCTCGTTCTGCATCCGTATGCTGATGATACTTGCCGCCTTCTTCGTCTACCTGTTCGTAACCGGCGGCATCCGCATCACATGGATGTGGCTGCTGCTTCCGATCCCGGTCCTGCAGGCGGGGCTATTAGGGCTTGCGTGCGGCATCATCGTCACGTCGATGACCACGAAATACCGCGACATGGCGCTGATTGCGGACTTCGGCGTGCAGCTTTGGATGTTCGCCACGCCCGTGCTCTACGCGTTCTCCTCGACCGGCGGCTTTATGAGCGCCGTGCTCTGGATCAACCCGATGACCGCCGTCATGGAAAACTTCCGGTACTTCCTGTTCGGCGCGGGCGAGTTCATGGGCGTCTCGTGGATCGTGTCCTGGACGATCACGCTGCTCCTTTTAACCTTCGGCGTCGTGCTCTACGGCAACGTGAGCCGCAGCTGCATCGACACGATTTAGCGGAGGCGCACGATGGAAGAACGCCGCGATCTCGTCATTCAGATTCGCAACCTCAAGAAAAAATACACGCTCGGGCAGTACAATACAAGCCGCGTCACGAGCGGCATCAAGGCGCGCCTTGGTCGCCTGCTTGGCCGGCAGGTCAGCCAAAAACTTGCCAAGGAGCGTTCGCTCTGGCGGGATTTCTACGCGCTCAAGGGCGTCGACCTCGACGTTTACCGCGGCGACACGCTCGGTATCATCGGGCTCAACGGCTCCGGCAAGAGCACGCTTTTAAAGCTGATCTCGCGCATCACCGCCCCGACCGAGGGCGAGATCAAGATCCGCGGCAAGTCCGCCAGTATGCTCGAGATCGGCACGGGCTTCCACGGCGACATGACCGGCCGCGAGAACATCTATCTCAACGGCACGATCCTCGGCATGACGCGCGCGGAGATCGCCAAGAAGATGGACCGCATCATCGAGTTTTCCGAGTGCGGCGAATTCATCGACACGCCCGTCAAGCGCTATTCCAGCGGCATGTACGTGCGGCTGGCGTTCTCGGTGTCCGCGTTTTTGGACAGCGACGTGCTGGTCATGGACGAGGTGCTCGCCGTCGGCGACTCGCATTTTCAGAAGAAGTGCATCGAGAAGATGTACAGCGCCGCGCACGACGAGAACCGGACCGTGCTGTTCGTGTCCCACAACATGAACTCGATCCGCCAACTCTGCTCGCGCTGCATCGTGCTCGACCATGGCGAGAAGGTGTTCGACGGCGACGTGGAGCGCGCGATTCAGCTGTATACAAACATCAACGCGGGCGCAACTGCAAAAAAAGAGTTTGTCGCGGACGATGCGGCATCCGGCATAAAGTTGATCGACGCCGCGCTGGTCAACCACGCCAATTCACAAGTAATCGACGATAACATCCGCATCCGTCTGGCGTTTTCGAGCGATGTTCCCCGGCAGGATGTTCGGATGCAGTTTATTCTGCGACGGCCGGATGGCGCACCCGTAGGAATGTGCGTTATGCCGAAAGGAATTCATTTGCCCTGCGAAGAAGTCCTGGACCGGGAGTTTTCCATCGATATCGCCCAGCTTGCCGGCGGCTCCTACAGCATTGATGTCATATTCGGACACGAAGCGGCCGGTTCTTTTTATCCGCTCGCCAGGTATACATCCGTGCTGACCATGGTGCGCAGCTTTCCCGGCGGCGCATATAAAATCAAGTGGGACGCGCAGAATTGGGGATATACGCAGTTCCCGGCAATACAGGTGTTCGATGAATCACTCTGATTACAATTCAGCCGATTACCATTCAGCCGGCGGTCTCCCCAGCCAATCCGGCGAGCCGCTCGTCAGCGTGATTGTCCCCGTCTACAATCAGGAGGCCGATCTGCCGACCTGCATTGAATCGCTGCTCCGTCAAACCTACCGAAATCTGGAAATCCTTTTGATCAACGATTGCTCTACGGACGGTTCGCTTGCGGTAATCCAGCGGTATGCCGCACTCGATCCGCGCATCGTCATCATTGATTCGGATAAAAACTGCGGCACCTGCGTTTCCCGCAACAAGGGGCTCGCGATGGCGCATGGTGAATTTGTCGGTTTTGTCGACGATGACGATGCCGTCGAGCCGCGCATGTATGAGGATCTGCTTGCGGCCGCTTTGAAGGCTGACGCCGATGTGGCCGTATGCGGGTGCATCGGGCGGAACCCGGACGGCAGCGTTGCATTTGTTTTCGGCGCGAAGCCCGGCACCTCCGTCCTTTCGCGCGAAGAAGCCATGCGATGCCTGCACGATGGGTCGGAGCCGGGGCACATGCACACGACCCAATGGAACAAGTTATACAGGGTTTCCGCAATCGGCGACCTCCGGGTTGACCCCGCCTGCGGTGGCAGTGAGGATTACTGGTTCATCCATCAGGCGCTACTGCGGGCCGGTCGCGTCGTGCGCATACCGGAGGTATACTACAACGTGAATCTGCGCGAAGGCAGCATTTCGCGCAGTCCCCTATCCTACCGCAGTATTTATGCGTTGGAAGCCCACCGCCGTATCATTGAATCGCTGGAGCTGTCGTACCCGGACCTGATTGCGCCTGTGCTGGTCCGATACCTGCTCGCCATCTCGAACGCCTCGCTCCGCGCCGTAGGCACGACCGCCATGCCCTATTCTGAGGCGCGCCGCACGATCCTCCGGCATTTCCGTTATGTCATAAAAAAAATCCGCGCGCAGAGCGACCCGTTTTTACGGTTCGTTCTGTGGCAGCAGTGGACAAACGTTCTGCTGCCGCGGCTGCATGGTCCGATTACCGCCGTCTACAGTATCTTTTCGAGAGCAGGGAAAACGCATGATGCATAATAAGCCTGCCACGATTTCGATCATTATCCCCGTCTACAATAAGGCCGCGTATCTGCCGGGCTGCATCGACTCCGTCCTTGCGCAAACCCTGGCAGATTTTGAGTTGCTTTTAATCGACGACTGCTCAACGGACACAAGCCTCGCCATCTGCCGGGATTACGCGGCACGCTATCCGCGTATCCGCCTGATTGAGTCAAAGCAAAACGGAGGCGCGGCCGCAGCCCGGAATCTTGGTTTGGACCAAGCGCGCGGCGAGTGGATCGGTTTTGTCGACGCGGACGATACGATCGATAAAACCATGTATGAGGTCCTGCTATCGCAGGCCGCCGCGCACAATGCGGACGTCGCTATTTGCGGATGCGCGTATCATGACGCGGACGGAACGCTGCAGCGTACCTGTGCTTGCTCTGAACCGACACTGCTGGATAACGACGAGGCCATGATCCGACTCCTTTCCACAAAGCCCTGGGACTTGCATCTGGAAGTGTCACAGTGCAACAAGCTCTACCGGCGCCGCCTCGTAGGTGATATTCGCTTCTGCGCACCGAGCAGCGAGGATTATTTGTTCAATTATCAGGTGTTCCTGAACGTCAGCCGCGCGATACAACTGCCGGACATTCTATACCACATTCATCTCTATCCCGACAGCAACTGCAGAGGAGAGCTCTCTCTGCGCATGTTGAGCGCCTTGGAAGCCATGCAGCAGGTCGCAAAATCCGTGTTGGAGCACCAACCTGCCCTGATTGCACCGGCGCTCGACCGATATGTCGAGTATATCGCGGGCTTTTCTGTCACTGCGGTATCGACGACGCGCATTCCGTACCGCGAGGCGCGCCGCTACATACTAAGGCACTACGACTGCGCAAAACAGATGTTGGAAAAGTCCGGCGATCCCGCCGCGAAAAAGTCGTTCCACGACCGCGTGCTCGATATCCGCTTCCCACGATTGCACGGAGCGGTCGATTGGATGTATCGCGCGTATATGAGGGTGCGCGGGCTGGGGTAAGCGGCTGGAAAGGCGCGAGGAAGCGGGGTTTCGCCGTATGTTTTACTTTTTGCGGGGCTCTGCCCCGCACCCCGCCAAAGGGACAGGCCTTACGGCCCCACAGTTCGCAATGGGCGCGGTGCGTCGCGGCTGATGCCGCTGCCTTCCGCTCCTTTGCTCACTGGGCCTGCGCTTCACTTCATCCGCCACAGGCG
>CAZKGE010000081.1:0-8905 GCA_964552065.1 uncultured Oscillospiraceae bacterium
TACAGCGTCACCGAGATGATCGAAGCGGCGGGCTACAAGCCCGGCGTGGCGATGTTTGAGAAGAAGCTCATCACGGCCGACGCGTGCATCGCAAAGCAGCTCAACGTGCAGGCCGGCACCGATGTTTTAATGTGCTCGCGCATCCGGCTTGCGGATGACGTGCCGGTCGTCTACTCGCGCGATTACCTCGCGCCGCGGCTCGCCATGGAGTTCTTGGGCGTGACCGACGAGACGACGTCGCTCTACAGCTTCATTGAGGACACCTGCGGCATCAAGCTCGGCGTGTGCCTGGCGGAGCTCATCCCCACCGTGGCGGACGAGTCGCTCTCCAAGATGCTGGACGTGCCGGCGGGTTCGCCGTTGATGAAGTTCCGCGTGAACGTCAACGACGCGTTCGGCGTACCGCTCGTCTACGCAAGCGAGTATTTCAGACCCGACAAATTTAAATTTGTAGTATCGAGAGGGAGGTAAACCGAATGAAGGCAGTCGTCAAATACGGCTTTGGCGCTCGTGAAACCGAGCTGCGCGACGTTCCCGTTCCGGAGATCGGCGACAGCGATCTGCTCGTCGAAGTGAAGGCCGCGGGCGTCTGCGGCTCCGACATCGCCTTTGACAACGGCGACCACGCCAACCTGCTCAATCCCCCCGTCGTGCTCGGACACGAGTTTGCCGGCGTCGTGCACAAGGTCGGCAAAAACGTGACCGCGTGGAAGGTCGGCGACCGCGTCGTTTCGGACAACACCGGCACGGCCTGCGGCACCTGCTACGCCTGCGGCACCGCCGACTATCTGTCCTGTCCGGAGCGGCTCGGCATCGGCTACGGCATGGACGGCGGCTTTACCAAGTACGTCAAGATTCTCGGCAAGACGCTCGCGGTGTTCCCGAACAGCCTCATGCGCATCCCCGAATGCATGTCGTTTGAGGAGGCGGCCATCATGGACCCGGCCTGCAACGCCTACATGGCGGTCGTGCAGGAGGCTAAGCTCATGCCGGGCGAGTACATGGCGGTGTTCGGCGTGGGCGCGCTGGGGCAGTTCTGCATCCAGGCGGGGCGCGCTGCGGGCGCGGCCAAGATCATCGCCATCGGGCTCTCCGGAGACGGCGCGCGGTTCGACCTGGCCAGACAGAACGGCGCGACCGACATCGTCATGTCGGATAAGGTCGACTGCATCGCCGAGGTCATGCGCATCACAAACGGCGAGGGCGTGGCGATGGTCGCCGACTGCGCGGGCGTGGCCGTGGTCATGCATCAGGCCATCGAGATTGTGCGCACGGCGGGCGTGATCGTCAAGATCGGCTATGACCACCATCCGTACAACGATACGCTGGACCCCATCATCGACAAGGCCATCCAGCTCAAGGGACACTTCGGCTACGACTGGGTGTCCTGGCGGAACGTGATGAACCTGGTCCAGGCCGGCAAATGGGACCAGAAGTGCATGATCTCGCACAAGATGAAGATCAGCGAGTTCCGCGAGGCGTTCGACATGGTCCGCCGCAAGGAATCCATCAAGATCATTTTGTATCCGGAAGACTAAACGCGTTTTATGGCACGCGCTGCACCGCAGCGCAGCAGGCTGGAGGCGATCGATTTGGAAATCTACATTACCGCCGACTATTCGCAGGACGGCATTGAAATGCTCAAGGTGGCCGGCCATACCGTGCGCACGGGCGGCTGGGGCTTTACGGGCGAAATCCTCGGCGAGGACGCGCTCATTGGCGAGATCGGCAGCGCGGACGTGCTTGTCGTAGGCTACGAGGAAGTGACCAGGAAGGTGCTCGACAAGACGCATCTTAAGGTCATCTCCAGCATCCGCGGCGGCCCGCGCGCGAACATCGACGTCGACTACGCGACGGAGCGCGGCATTCCGGTATTTTTCACGTTCGGGCGCGAGGCGCTGCCCGTGGCGGACTTCACCATGGGACAGGTGCTGGCCATCACGAGAAAGATCGTCCGCACCGACGCCGAGCTGCACAAGGGCGTGTTCACCGCGCCCGCGGGCGACTTCGGCAGCGACAAGGACGTGATCTGGGACATGAATTCCGAGGGCCCGTGGCAGAGCCGCAAGGGCATCGAGATGGAGGGCAAGACCTACGGCCTCATCGGCTTCGGCACGGTGGGCAAGGAGGTGGCCAAGCGCGCCAAGGGCTTCGGCATGAACGTGCTGGTCTACGACCCCTACCAAAAGGCCGAGGTCGTCGCGTCCTACGGCGCCACAAAGGTGGAGCTAGCCGACCTTTTGCGCGCGTCCGACATCATCAGCTTCCACGCCAAGATCAGCGATTCCAACAAGGGCATGGTCGGCAGGGAACAGTTTGCGATGATGAAGGACGGCGTGTACATCGTCAACAACGCGCGCGCGGGATTGATGGACGAGACCGCGCTGCGCGAGGCGCTGCGCAGCGGCAAGCTCGGCGGGCTGGCGCTGGACGTGTTCCACCAGGAGCCGGTCAAGCGCGACGACGAGTACTTCCAGTACCCCAACGTGGTGCTCACGCCGCATATCGCGGGCGCGGGGCGCGACGTAATCTATCTGCAGTCGGTCATGCTGACGAATGACCTGCTGCTCTACTTCGCGGGCGGGCGGCCCAAACCCGTAGCCAACCCCGAAGTATTCGACAGGAAGGGCAGGTAACGCGATATGGCGCTTGTCAAAACGATGGACATTCTCGCAAACTGCGAGCGGGGCAAGTACGCCGTCGGCGCGTTCAACCTCAACTCCCTGGATCAGCCGCAGTTCCTGATTAAGAAGGCGGAGCAGCTGAAGTCGCCGCTGCTGCTCGTCGAGCCGGGTGTGATCGAGAAATACATGAGCTTTGCGGACTTTGCGCAGGTTGCGGCGCGCGCCGCCGAAAAGGCCAGCGTTCCGGTCGGCATCCACTTAAGCCACGGCCTCGACCTCGAGCAGACCGAGCGGGCGTGCAAGGCGGGCTTTACGTCGGTCATGTACGACGGCAGCAAACTCCCGTACGAGGAGAACGTACGCACGACCAAGACGGCCGTCGAAATCGGCCGTCGGTACGGCTGCGCGGTCGAGGGCGAGCTGGGCGCCTTGGGCAGCAGCTTTGTAAACGTCGCCGAATCCATGACGGACCCGGCGCTGGCCAAGGACTTTGTCGCGCGCACCGGCGTGGACATCCTCGCGGTCGCCATCGGCAACGCGCACGGCTTCTACAAGGGCACGCCGAGCCTGGACTTCAAGCGTCTCGAGGAGATCCGCTACGCGATCATGCCGTTCAACTGCTATCTTACACTCCACGGCGGCACGGGCATCCCGGAGCATCACATCAAGCGCAGCATCGAGCTGGGCATCGTCAAGATCTGCATCTATACCGAGATGTGCAGCGAGGGCAAGAAGGACGCAAGGGCCTATGTCGAGGCGCATCCCGACTACGCGGGCAACTACGACATACCCGAGCTGATCGCGGCCATTATGGGCGGCTTTGCGCGCTCGATGGAGAGCTGCATGGGGATGTTTATGAGCGTCGGCCGCGCGGACAACTCCATTCCGGCCATCCTCCGCGCGCATCAGCCGATCCAGGCCGGCGGCATGGCCGCCTTTGCCTGCGCGCCCTCCGCTTCCGGCGCCGCGCCGCAGAACACCGAGATCGGTCCGGCCTACCCGTCTCTGCCGGCCGAGAACAAAAGCTTCAAATCCACCGCTCTGTACTGGGACAAAAATTTATAAGCATACGGGAGACGGGAGGGGACCACAGCGCCTTCCCGCTCACCGTTTTCGACACCGAGCATCAAGGTAGCTGTTTCCACCTACCCCGCCTTCCCGTTTTCGTTTTTCTGAGAAGGGAGTGTAAGTGTATATGTGGTTCATGGGCGTCGACATGGGCACCTCCGGCTGCAAGGCCGTCGTGTTCGACGAGTCCTGGGCGATCCGCGCTGAGGCTTACCGCGAGTATCCCATGCATCTGCCCGGCGAGGGTCTGCTGGAGCTGGACGCGGAGCTCGTCTGGGCGGGCATCCGCGAGGTCATGCGCGAGGCCAACGAAAAATGCGAGCGGCCCGTGGACGCTCTGGCCGTGTCGGCCATCGGCGACGTGATCATCCCGGTCGACGCAAACGGGAACAGCGTGCGCTATTCGATCGTCGACTTTGACCCGCGCGGCGAGGCGGAGATCGAATCGTTCGCTTCGATGTTCGGCAGGCAGCGCTTCTTCGACATCAACGGCATGCCGCCGCTCTACATCGGGAGCCTGGCCAAGATTCTGTACCTGCGCGACAACGAGCCGGAGGTCTTCGCAAAGACCGCGCGCTTTGCCAGCTACGAGGACTTTATCGTACATAAGCTCGGCCTTCCGCCGGTCGCGAGCTATTCCGAGCTTTCGCGCACGATGCTGTTCGACATCCGCAGAAAGGCCTGGTCGCCCGAGATTCTCGAGCGCATCCCGCTCTCCGTCGGCCGGCTGCCCATCCCCGCGCCGTCGGCGCAGGTGATCGGCGAATTATCGGAAGAGATGCGCAGGGAACTGGGCTTTCCCGCGCCCGTGCGCGTCGTGACCGGCGGCCACGACATGGTCTGCGCGGCGGTCGGCGCGGGCCTCGACGAGCGGGACCCCACGCTCGCGGTGGACATCGCGGGGACCATCGAGGGCATCGTCGCGGCGCTGCCGGAGGCGAACACCTGCCCCGTGATGCTCGAAAACATCTTCCCGTGCTACGTCGGGCACACGGGCTACGTCACGTTCTCCGTCAACCTGACCGCGGGCTGCGTCGTGCGCTGGTACCGGGACTTTCTCGCGAGCGACGAATACCGCGCCTGCAAGGAGGAGGGCAAAAATTTTTACGAGCACATGCAACGGGAGATGGACCCCGCGCTTCCCGGCAAGGTCTGCCTGCTGCCGCATTTTTCGGGCAGCGGGAACCCGTTCTTCGACCCCGCGGCGCTCGGCGCGATCTACGGCCTGACGCTGGACACGAGCCGCGCGGACATCGCGCGCGCGCTGATCGAGGGACTTTCCTACGAGCTTCGGCTGCACCTCGAGGCGTACGAGCGTGCGGGCATCCGGCTAAAGACGCTGCGCGCCGTGGGCGGCGGGGCGACGATCGACAGGCAGCTCCAGCTCAAGGCGAACATCACGGGTCTGACGATCATAAAGGGCGCGGTGGCGGAATCGTCCGCGCTGGGCGCGGCGGCGTACGCGGCGGTCGGCGTGGGCGCGCTGAAAAACCCGGCCGACGCGTACCGGCAGGTCCAGGCCAAGGAGACTGTGTTTACCCCCGACTCCGGCGCGCACGCCGCGTTCGAGAAGGGCTTTCAACAATACCGCGCGCTGGCGTACGCGATAAACGCGATGGAGCGCGGAAAATTTTAAAAAACGGAGGGCTGGCCATGCAATATCGGGAGATCGGAAAATCCGGTGTCGTCGCCTCGGCGATCGGCCTGGGCACGTGGGCGATCGGCGGCGGCGGATTCTGGGACAAGAGCGACGACGATCGGGAGGCCGTGCGCACGATCCGCGCGGCGCTGGACGCGGGCGTCACACTGATCGACACCGCGCCGGGTTACGGCGACGGCAAAAGCGAGCGGCTCGTCGGCGAGGCGGTCAAAGGGCTGCCGCGCGAGAGCTATGTGATCTCGACCAAGTGCGGCATCGTGTGGTTCGGCGACGAGGGCGCGTACATGCACACGCTCGACGGCAAGCGGTACTACCGCAACCTCTCGCCAAAGTCGATGCGCATCGAGGTAGCCAACAGCCTCGAGCGGCTTAACGTGGACTACATCGACGTGCTGTTTACGCATTGGCCCAGCCTGCCGGACTATCCCACGCCGATTGCGGAGACCATGCAGGGGCTGCTGGACCTGAAGAAGGAGGGGCTGATCCGCGCCATCGGCGCGTCGAACGTCAGCCTCGCGCAGATGCGGGAGTACATGGCCGTGGGCCAGCTCGACGTGACGCAGCCGCCGTACAGCATGCTCAACCGCGGCTTCGAGGGCGAGTGCCTGCCGTACTGCATCGAGAACAATATCGCGGTGTTTGCCTATTCGCCGCTCGAGCAGGGGCTGCTCACCGGCCGCATCACGATGGACTACGAGCCGCCCAAGGGCACGTACCGCGCGGACTACTTAAGCTGGTACAAACCGGAGAACCGGATCAAGGTCATCCGCATGCTCGACGGCTGGAAGGACCTGACCGAAAAGTATAACGCGACGCTCTCGCAGCTTGTGATCGCGTGGACGATCGCGCAGAAGGGCATGACCGTGGCGCTTTGCGGCGCGAGAAGGAGCAAGCACGTAGCCGAGAACGTCGGCGCGGGCGCGCTCGAACTCGACGCGGCCGACGTTGCCCGCATGCGCGCGGACGTTCTCGCGCTCGGCGAGCCGGTTTAAACGATCGCACGCGCACCCGCAGGACGTTCGTGCGCGCGCGATGGGCGCAAGGGGTCGCGGGCCGCGGCGCGGCTCCGCCCGGGCGAGCCGGTTTAGGCCAGCGCGTACGCCCGCAGGACGTTCATGCGCGCGCGGCGGACGATCGCGCAAAAAGGACAAACGGCCGGCGGGCCGCGATGGGACGCGGACCCGTTGGAACAGACAAAATGGGAGGAGGTGAGTGGATTTGTCCGACCGCATCCTGGAGCTTCGGAACATCGGCAAGACGTTTTCGGGCGTCAACGTGCTCCGCGGCATCGACCTGACGCTCGAGCGCGGCGAGGTGCACGCGCTTTTGGGCGAGAACGGCGCCGGAAAATCCACGCTGATCAAGATCATCAGCGGCTATCAGCTGCCCGACAAGGGCGGGGAAATCCTTCTGGAGGGGAAACCCGTGACCTTCCGGAGGCCCAAGGACGCCAAGGACGCGCACATCCACACGATCTATCAGGAGCTGTCGCTGTGTCCCGATATGACGGTGGCGGAGAACATCGTCATCGACAAACAGGACCGCTACAAGGGGTTTCTGCTGGACAACAGGGCGTTCGTCAAACTGGCGCAGGAAGCGCTCGACCGGCTGGGGCTGGACATCAACCCCAACGAGCGCGTGCGCAATCTTTCGATCGCCCAGCAGCAGGTTGTGGAGATCGCCAAGGCCATCTCGTCCGACGCGCGCGTCATTCTGATGGACGAACCCACGTCCTCCATCTCGCAGAAGGATTCCGAGCGGCTGCTCGAAATCATCCGCACGTTGAAAAGCCACGGCGTGACGATCATCTATATCTCGCACCGTCTGCACGAGATCGGCCAGATCGCCGACCGCGTCACGGTGCTGCGCGACGGCAACCTCGTGGGCACGGTGGCCGCCTCCGAGGTGACGAACCAGAAGCTTATCAACATGATGGTCGGCCGCGAGCACACGAACGTATACCCCAAGCGCGACGTTGCGCTGGGCGAGTGCGTGCTGCGTGTGGAAAACCTGTGCTCGGACGCTTTCGAGGACGTGTCGTTCACCGTGCGGCGCGGCGAGATACTCGGCATCGGCGGGCTGGTCGGTGCAAAACGCACCGAGATTATGGAGACGCTGTTCGGCCTGCGACCGATCCGGTCCGGCAAAATCTATCTCAACGGCCGCGAGTTCGATCCGAAAAACCCCAAGAAGTGCATCGAGAACCGCATTGCGTTTGTGACCGAGGACCGCAAGAAGTCCGGCCTCGTGCTGGTGCTCTCCGTGCTGGAGAACACGAACATGGTCAACGCGGCCAGCATGAACAGGCGCGGCGTGCTGAACTGGAAACAGCTTGCCGACGTGGCGCAGAAGCAGAAGCAGAGCCTGAACATCCGTTTAAACAGCATCGCCCAGCCGGTCAGCACGCTGTCCGGCGGCAACCAGCAGAAGGTCGTGCTCGCAAAATGGATGGAGTTCAACCCGCAGCTCGTGCTGTTCGACGAGCCGACGCGCGGCATCGACATCGGCGCCAAGACCGAGATCTACAACATCATGGGCGAGCTGGCGGCCAACGGCGCCGCGATCGTGATGGTTTCGAGCGAGCTGCCGGAGCTTGTCAGCGTCACGGACGAGATCGTCGTCATGTGCGAGGGCAGGATGACCGGCCTCGTGCCAAAGAGCGCTGCAACGCAGGAAACCATTATGACGCTGGCCGCGCCGCACAGCTAAGGGAGGAAACGCGATATGTCAAGAAGGGACTTTTCATACGGTCAAATGCTGATCCGGTTCCGCACGGTGCTGATACTCATCGTGCTGGCGGCGATATTCACGGCGCTTAAGCCGATATTTCTGAACCCCACAAACCTGCTGAACATGGTCAAGCGCAGCAGCTACGTGGCCATCACGGCATTTGCGCAGACGTACATCATTACGCTGGCCGTGCTGGACCTTTCGAGCGGCTCGATTGCCGCGTGCGTGGGCGTGGGGCTCGCATATTTACTGCGCGCGGGCGTGCCGCTGATCCCGGCGATATTCATCTGCGTCGCGATGTCGCTTTTGATGGGCTTTATCAACGGCTTCATCGCGGTCAAAGGCAGGATCGCGCCGTTCCTCGTGACGCTGGCCACGATGAACATCTACCGAGGCGCGGCGCTGACGGTGACGTCGGGCCGCACGGTGTCCATCAAGGTGGCGGGCTTTGCGGACTTCTTCGGCAACGGCTCGGTGCTGGGCGTGATCCCGACGCCCGTCATCATCATGGCGGTGCTGTTTGTGGCCGCGTGGTTTTTGTACAACAAGACGAAGTTCGGCTTCTACTGCCGCTGTATCGGCGGCAACGAGGAGGCCGCCAAGGTGGCCGGCATCAACATCGACCGCGTGAAAATCCTCGCGTTCATGCTCTCGGGGTTCCTCGCCTGCATCTCCGGCCTGATCCTGGCGGCGCTGATGAACGCGGGCATACCGGACATCGGCTCCGACCTCTCGCTCGACGCCATCGCGGCCGTGGTGCTCGGCGGTACGGCCATCGCGGGCGGCATCGGCACGATGTGGGGCACCGTCGGCGGCACGATGA
>CAZKGE010000082.1:0-1276 GCA_964552065.1 uncultured Oscillospiraceae bacterium
CTGCGATTCTTTGAGCACCGCGGAGTTGCTGTCGATCACCACGATGTCGTGGCCCTCCTTGGAAAGGAGCCTTGTGAGGGTGAACCCTACTTTGCCGTCGCCAACGATTACGATTTTCATTGTTCGTGTTACTCCCAAAAAAGCGCATGTATTTTAAGATCATTATAGCTGTCAGCAAGACAATAGGCAACGCCTGGCTATTTAAGCATGGAAACGCCGCGTAAGGCGGCGGATCGTTGACGAATTTGCGGGCGCGTGCGCGATTTTAAGCCCGACGGAGGGCGGGCTTTCAGCAACGGAAATCCATATGCGTCGGATGTGCCTTGGATGTGTGCTTATCGCAGTGTTCGCGGGGGAGCGGCATCGGCGTGGGGAAGGGGGCGCGGCCGGCCGGCGGCCGGTTCAAAAAGGAGCCGAAGCTCCTTAGCCGTCGCCGCGCAGCAGGTTTTCCGCGTAATCTTTCAGGCTTTCAAACGAATTGACGCCGCCGGCGCGGGTACCGATCTGGTCCCGGACGTAGTCCGGAAGCTTGTCAAAGTATTGCTTGGCCTGGGGATCGCTTTTAAACAGCTCATACATGTCCGGATACTTGCGCATGATATTGTCTCCTTAATTGGTGTTTTGTTTTTGCGGTTACCGCTTTTGTCATGCGGGCGCGAATCTTACTGATCCCGCCGTTCGGCGTCGGGCAGATCGTTTTCGACGTTGTCCCGCGCAAGATCGGTATCGATCACCGGGTACGCGTCCGAAATGGGTTTGTCGGCGTTGTCGTCCAGCATGAATTTGCCGGGGCGCTTCCTTGGATTTTCCGTATTGCTCACCTCGAAATTAGGATGCCCGGCGGGGGAGGGATTATGTCCGACGGTTGCCGTGATATGGAGAAGGTGCAAGAACGCGAGCGGAAAAGCGGCGGCCCATCGGAGGCCGGGCGATGGTGCCTGCGACGGGCATATTTTGATTCAGGGCTGTCAGCACGAGAGAGGCTTCGGGACTGCCCGGTTTATTGAAGGGAGAGGAGGGGATCGGCGCTTCTTCGGGCATAGTAAACAAAGGCGCGGCGCCGGAACGCCGCGTCCCGCCGGGCCGGCGCTCACTCGATGAGCAGCAGGTTGCCGATGAACATGAACGCGCTAAACGCGCAGATCAGTACGGCGGGTACGAACCCGACCCGCACGGCCCGGGAGCGCTCGCCCTTTGCGAGGGCGACGCTGGTCAACGCGAGCGCGGCGACGCCAAAGAGCAGCATGAGATCCATATCCGTTCGGCCCTTCGCAGC
>CAZKGE010000082.1:1286-8884 GCA_964552065.1 uncultured Oscillospiraceae bacterium
TCCGTCATCCGGGCGCCGGCGTGCCGCGGGGAGCGTCGCCGCTGGCTGGAGCGGATTCCGCTCTGCCCGGCGGACTGCCGGGTGTTCGGACGGGCGGCTCCATGGCCGCGAACGCACGGGTTTCTTTGCCGTGGCTCCATATCCGTTCGGCCCTTCGCAGCGATGCCGGGCCTGCCGTGCTTTTTGCCCAACTGCGGAGCGCGACGTTCTGTCAAGACCCTTTGCCAAACACATTCGACTTTGGGCGGCGGCGAGATATCCCGCGCCTACCGGCGCATACGGAAAGAACCCCGCTTCGCGGGGCTCTTCCGTTTCCAATCCTATTCAATCTTATGTTTTCGGCGGCAATCTTTTTCTCTCCCGCCGCGATTCCTAGACGAGGTCGTTCTCGTCGAACTTATCGCCGCACTCGGGGCAGAACTTCGGCGGATGGCTCTTGTCCTCGGGTTCCCAGCCGCACTTGTCGCACTTGTAGATCGGCGCGCCGGCAGGCTTTTGCGTGCCGCAGTTTGCGCAGAACTTGCCCTTGTTCAACGTGCCGCACTTGCACTGCCAGCCGTCGACGTCCGGCTTCTGCGCGCCGCAGCTCGAGCAGAACTTGCCCGTGTTGCCCTTCTCGCCGCAGGCGCAGGCCCACGCCGGCACCTTGACCGCGGCCTCGGACGCGGCGGCCTGGGGCTTTGTCATGGAAAAGAGCTGGTTTGCGTTCGCGCCGCCCGCGGCGTTGGCCATGTTCAGGCCCGCAAATGCCATAAACGCGCCGCCGCCGCCCTCGTTCTTGGCGGCGTCCTGCATGGCCTGCGCCTGCGCGCTGGCGAGCACGGCGGCCGCCATGTTCGGATCGCGCAGCGCCGCGGCCTGCTGCAGCTTTTTGATCATCTCCTCGTCGCTCTCGGATGCGGTGACGGAGGAAACGCCGAACGACGCGACCGCGATACCGCGCGCTTTGGACCATTTCTCGGTCAAAACCTCGTTGAGCGCGTCGGCGATCTCCTGCGTGTGCCCCGGCAAGGCGCTGTACCGGATGCCGAGCGTGGAAATCTTCGCAAACGCGGGCTGCAGCGCGGTCATAAGCTCCGTCTTGAGCTGCGAGTCGATCTCGCCGCGGTTGTACGAATCGGCCACGTTGCCGCAGACGTTGGCGTAGAACATCAGCGGGTCGACAAGTTTGTAGGAATACTCGCCGTGGCAGCGGATCGCGATGTCGACGTCGAGGCCGACGCGCTCGTCTACGACGCGGAACGGCACGGGGTTCGGCGTGCCGTATTTGTTGCCGAGGATCTCCTTGGTGTTGAAGTAATACACGCGCTGGTCCTTGCCCGTGTCGCCGCCGAACGTGAAGCGCCGCGCAATAATCTTGAACGACTCGATCAGACCCTTGCCGAAGCCGCCGTAGAGCATGGAGGGTTCGGTGGATTTGTCATAGATGTATTCGCCGGTCTGGGCGCAGAAATCCACGACCTTGCCCTGCTCGACGATGGCCATGAACTGGCCGTCGTTGACGGTGATGACGGAGCCGTTCGAGATGATATTATCGCTGCCCTTGGTGTTCGAGCTGTGGGCGGATACGCGTTTTTGGCCTTTTGCGGCCAGGATGTCCGCCGGCAGGGCATCGCAGTAGAAAAACTCCCGCCATTGATCGGCAAGCACCGTATTGAGGGAGCCTAAGGCCGCCTGAATCAAACCCATCGTTCTAACCTCCTTACATACTAAACTATATTATAACAATCGACACCTCGTTTGTCGAGAAAAAAGGGGGTATGGTCTTGGAGACGTTGCGGTACGGCAGCAAGGGGCCGATGGTGGAGTACCTGCAGTTGGCGCTGACGCGCGCGGGCTACGATCCGGGCGGGATCGACGGCATATTCGGCACGCGCACGCTGGACGCGGTCGAGCGGTTCCAGCGAAACAACTCGCTTGCGGCGGACGGCGTCGTGGGCAGGCTGACCTGGGCGAAGCTGTTCCCGTATTTGACGGGATATACGATACACGTCGTGCGCGCGGGCGATACGCTGTGGTCGATCGCGAAGCGCTACGGCACGAGCGTGGAGGCGATCCAGACGGCAAACCCGTCCGCCGACCCGCAGAACCTCGGCATCGGCGCGGAGCTCACCGTGCCGCTGCCGTTTGCCGTCGTGCCGGAGAACGTGCGTTACTCCTACGCGCTGACCTCGCTTGTGCTCGACGGCCTCGCCGCGCGCTACCCGTTCCTCGCCGTGGAGACGATCGGCTCGTCCGTGATGGGCAAGCGCATCGACGCCGTTTCGATCGGTTCGGGCGCGCAGCAGGTCTCCTACAACGCGTCGCACCACGCCAACGAATGGATCACGACGCCGCTCGTGCTGAAGTTTTTGGAAACCTATGCCGCGGCGTACGCAACGGGCAGCCGCATATTCGACGTGCCCGCGCGCGAGGTGTACGAAAAAACGAAGCTAACCCTCGTGCCGCTCGTCAACCCGGACGGCGTGGACCTCGTGACCGGCGCGCTGCCCGAGAGCGACAGCTACTACCAGCGCGCGAGGGCGCTCTCGACCTACTATCCGTCGATCCCGTTCCCGGACGGCTGGAAGGCGAACATCGCGGGCACGGACTTAAACCTCGGGTACCCGGCCGAGTGGGAGAAGGCGCGGCAGATCAAGTACGCGCAGGGCTTCACGCGCCCCGGCCCGCGCGATTTCGTCGGCACGGCGCCGCTGGCGGAGCCGGAGAACCGCGCGATGTTCGAGTTCACGCAGAACCACGATTTCCTTTTAGTGATCGCGTACCACACACAGGGCGAGGTGATCTACTGGAAGTTCCTCGATTTCGAGCCGCCGCGCAGCCTCGAGATCGCCGGCGCGTTCTGGCAGGCGTCCGGCTACGCGGTCGAGGAGACGCCGTTTGCCAGCGGCTTTGCGGGCTACAAGGACTGGTTCATCCAGACCTACAACAGACCCGGGTATACGATCGAGGTCGGGCGCGGCACAGCTCCGCTGCCGCTCGAGCAATTGCCCGAGATATACCGCGATAATGTGGGAATTATGACGCTGGGGATGGTGCTGGTTTAGGCAACTGTGGTATACTAACGCGTATGGAAACGACAGGAAAGCGTTCATTCGTGAAAGGCGCCGCGATCCTCGGCGTCGCGGGGCTGATCTGCAAGGTGATCGGCGCGCTGTTCCGCATCCCGCTGTACAACATGCTCGGCGACGGCATGAAGTACTACGAGGCGGTGTACCCCTGGTATTCCGCGCTGATCGTGATCAGCACGTCCGGCCTGCCGACAGCCATCTCCAAGATGGTGGCGGAGCGCGTGACGCTCGGCGACCTGCCGGGCGCAAAGCGCGTGTTCCGCAAGGCGCAGTGGCTGCTGCTCGGGATCGGCGTGGTAACGACCGCGCTGATGTATCTCTTTGCGGATCAAATCACCGCGCTGCAGAAGGTCGGGGAAGGCGCGGCGCTGTCGTACCGCGCGCTTGCGCCGGCGCTTTTGTTCGTGTCTTTGATGTGCGCGTACCGCGGGTATCTGCAGGGCATGCAGCGCATGACGGGCACGGCGGTGTCGCAGCTGATCGAGCAGGCGGGCAAGCTCGGCATCGGCCTGTACCTGGCGGCGCGGTTTTTGCCGCTGGGCCTCGAGTACGCGGCCATGGGCGCGCTCATCGGCGTGACCGTGTCGGAGTTTCTGGCGCTCATCGCCGTGGCGCTGTTCTACGCCGCGCGGCGCGGCGAGTACATGCCGCGCTCTGTATCCGCGCGTCCCGCCGAGTCCGGCATCATGCAGAAGCTTTTGTATATCGCCATCCCCGTCACGCTCGGCGCCTCGATCATGCCGCTGACGAACATCGTCGACTCCACGATGATCATGCGCATCCTGCTCAAGCTCGGCATGAGCATGGAGGCCGCGTCGATGCGCTATGTCGCGCTGCGCACGAACGTGTCCGCGATTGTGAACATGCCCGCCGTGCTGACCATGGCGCTGGCGATGAGCCTCGTGCCGGCTGTGTCCGCCGCGCGCGCGCGCGGCGACGGCCGCGGCATCCAGGACGTGTCGCGCATGGGCTTTAAGCTTGCGCTGGTGATCGGCCTGCCGTGCGGCATCGGGCTGTACGTGCTCGGCACGCAGGTGGTCGATTTTCTCTACGACATCAGCCCGGACCGCCTCATCATTGCGGGCGCTTTGATGCGCACGATGGCGGTCGGCATCATATTCCTCTCGCTCGTGCAGACGCTGACCGGCATCATCCAGGGTCTGGGCAAGCCGCAGATTCCCGTGATCAACCTCGGCATTGGCGCCGTCGTCAAGGTCGCGTCCATGCTGATTTTGATGCACAATCCCGAGATCGAGATTCAGGGCGCGGCGATCTCCACGGTGCTGTGCTACGCCGTGGCGGGCATCCTCGACGCTGTCTACCTCGTCCGCAAGACGCGATTGGCCGTCAACTGGCTTGATACATTGGCAAAGCCGCTCGTCGCGGCCGTCGCGATGGGCGCTTCGGTATTCTTCGCGTACGCGTTCTTTTCGGCGAAACTATCCAGCACGAGCCTTAGCACGCTGTTGTCCATCGCGACGGGCGGCGTGATCTATTTTGCCATCGTCGTACTGAGCCGCATGTTCACAATGGAGGACCTCATGTTCGTGCCGGGCGGCAAGCGCCTCGCGCGGTTTATGTTCAGGAGCAGATAGCCATATGATCGCAATTGTTTCGCTCGTCAGCCGCGCGACAATCTCCGGGAGCGCGTGGGCGCGCATAGAAAACGCCGGGAAGCTGTTTTTGCAGTCGGACAGGCACCCCTGCGCCGCGGCCGTTCTGGCCGCGGGATACGCATACACGCCGATGGACGACCTCTACGAATCGTCCGAGGACTTCGACGCGTTGAATAAAGCCGTCGCGGACAGGCTCGTTGCGGCCGGGGACTGCGCCTATGTCATGACCGGCTCGCTCTCCGCGCCGCAGCTTGCCGCCATCCGATCCGCGGCGTCGGCGGGCGGCGTCGAGCTGAGCGTGCTGCCCGGCGTCACGCTGGCACAGGCCGCGTTCTCGGACAAGCCCGCCGGCCGCACGGTCAGCGCGCACGATCTGCCGGACCGGCTCGACGCGCACCTGTCCACGGCGGTCGAGGAGATCGACTCGCGGCTGGCCGCGGGCGAAGTCAAGCTCCTGCTGTCGGAATACTATCCGGACGAGTGGCCGGTGCGCCTCGCGCGCCTGACTGCGGACGGCGCGTTTCGTGAGATTGAAATCCCGCTCTGCGAACTCGACCGCCAAGAAAGCTACGACGCGTCCACGGCGGTCTTCGCGCCGGCGGCCGGGCTGATGGAGCTCGTGCGCTGCGGCGTCGACGACCTGCTCGCCGTCATGAAGCGGCTGCGCGGCAAGGGCGGCTGCCCGTGGGACCGTGAGCAGACGCACGCGAGCCTTAAGATGCCGCTCCTTGAGGAGTGCTACGAGCTGCTCGACGCAATCGACGAGGGGAGCGACGCGCACATGGTCGAGGAGCTCGGCGACGTGCTGCTGCAGGTCGCGTTCCACGCCACGATCGCCGCCGAGCAGGGGCGTTTCACCGACCGCGACGTCGCGACCGGCATCGTCAAAAAGCTGATCTACCGCCACCCGCACATCTTCGGCCAAGGAAAGGCCGATACGCCCGACGAGGTCATGACAAACTGGGACAAACTCAAAAAGGCGGAGAAGCACCAGAGCACGCAGGCCGAGGTGCTGCGCGCCGTGCCGCGGAACCTCCCCGCGCTCATCCGCAGCAAGAAGGTGCAGAAGAAGGCGGCGGACGTTGGCTTCGACTGGCCCTCCGCAGAGGACGCGTTCTTTAAGATCCCCGAGGAGACCGAGGAGGTCCGTCGCGCGATGGCCGGGGGCGGCGACGTGCCGGAGGAGATCGGCGATCTGCTGTTTGCGGTCGTCAACGTTGCAAGGCTGATGCATCTCGACCCGGAGCTGCTCCTGCTAAATGCCACCGACAAGTTCGTCGAGCGCTTTTGGCTGATGGAGACGTTGGCCCAAAACGACAAAAAACAGCTCGCCGACATGACGCTTGCCGAGATGGACGAGCTGTGGGAAAAGGCGAAAAACCCCCGTGTTTTGGGCAAAAGTTCACAAAAAAATGCTTGCGTTTCCCAGGAAACGCTGATACAATAGTGCGCGTCCAAGTAAATCATTAACGGAGGATGAATCATGAACAAGACCGATATGATCGCAGCGGTTGCGACCAAGAGCGCGCTGTCGAAGAAGGATGCCGAGAAGGCTGTCAACGCATTTGTCGAGAGCATTGAAGAGGCCCTTAAGGCGGACAATAAAGTATCCATCGTTGGTTTCGGCACGTTTGAGGCCAAGTCGCGCCCGGCGCGCAAGGGCCACAACCCCTTAACCGGCAAAGAGATCGACATCCCCGCGTCGAAGGCACCCGTGTTCAAGGCCGGCAAGGCGTTCAAAGACGCGCTCAACTAAAGCATCATTCGCGCTCTTTCGGCGTCCGCTTTTGTGGCGGGCGCTTTTTTCGTTTTTACGCAATGACGAAAGTAAGCGCAATTTTTGCGAACTTGACGGAACGGCTTGATTCCGCGTGGAATTTGTATGATAATAGACACATTATTTTGTACGACAGGAAGGGCTGGAATCAACATGCAGATGCTCGAGGAGCGTATTCGCAGGGAAGGCAGAGTATTGCCCGGGAACATCATCAAAATCGACGGGTTCCTCAACCACCGCGTGGACATGCGCCTGATGCGCGAGCTGGCAAAGGAGTTCGGCAGGCGGTTCGACCTGACCGGGCTGACGGCCGTGCTGACGGTCGAAGCGTCCGGCATCGCGCTTGCCGCCATGTGCGCCGACGAATTCGGCGTGCCGCTGGTGTTTGCCAAGAAGGCCAAGTCGGACAACATCGAGGGCGGCCTGTACCAGAGCGACATCTACTCCTATACCTATAAAAAGAAGGTCACGCTGCTCGTTTCGAGCCAGTGGCTCGGCAGCAGCGACAAGGTTTTGATCGTCGACGACTTTTTGGCCAACGGCGAGGCGCTGCGCGGCCTGGTCGAGATCGCCGGGAAGGCCGGCGCGGGCTTAATCGGCATCGGCGTCGCGGTCGAGAAGGGCTTCCAGTCCGGCGGCGAGAAGCTGCGCGCGGCGGGCCACAGGCTCGAGTCGCTCGCG
Source organism: uncultured Oscillospiraceae bacterium (assembly GCA_964552065.1). GTDB lineage: Bacteria > Bacillota > Clostridia > Christensenellales > CAG-138 > CAZKGE01. The sequence goes on from CAZKGE010000082.1 coordinate 8,432, forward strand.
ATCATCGAGCAGGCGGACGAGAACGGCTTCGTGTTCCGGCAGGAGGGACAGCATGCGTGAGCGCATCGTCGTACTGGATTTCGGCGGCCAGTACAACCAACTCATCGCGCGGCGCGTGCGCGAGGCCGGCGTGTATTCCGAGCTTTTGCCGCACACAGCGCCCATCGAGCGCATCAAGGGCGACCGGCTCAACGGCATCATCCTGACCGGCGGTCCGGACAGCGTGTACGCCGAGGACGCTAAGAAATGCGACAACGCGATATTCCGCCTCGGCGTGCCGGTGCTCGGCATCTGCTACGGCATGCAGTACATCGCCCGGGTGTTCGGCGGAAAGATCGAGGCTTCGGCCGTGCGAGAGTATGGCAGGACACCGGTCATATTGAGTAAGCACGCTTTGTTTTCCGGCATGGACGGCGGCGCGATCGTCTGGATGAACCACAACGATTCCGTCGT
>CAZKGE010000083.1:0-8763 GCA_964552065.1 uncultured Oscillospiraceae bacterium
CTCTTGACGGAGAGCTTCTTGTTGAATTTATAGCGGCCGACGCGCGCGAGATCGTAGCGCTTGTCGAAGAACAGCGAGTTGAGGAGCGAGCGGGCGCTCTCCTCCGTCGGCGGCTCGCCGGGGCGCTGGCGCTTGTAGATTTCGATCAGGCCCTCCGCCACGGTGTGCGTGGGGTCCTTTGCGATCGTCGCCGCGAGGCGCTCGTCCTCGCCGAGCAGCTCGACGATCTGCGGGTTTGTGCCGTAGCCGAGCGCGCGCAGAAGCGCCGTGATATGCACCTTGCGCTGCCTGTCGATCTTGACGTAGAGCACGCCGTTGCTGTCGGTCTCGTACTCGAGCCAGGCGCCGCGGTTCGGGATGACCTGCGCGGCAAACAGCTGCTTGCCGAGCTTGTCGAAGCTGTCGGAAAAATACACGCCGGGCGAGCGCACGAGCTGGGAGACGATCACGCGCTCGGCGCCGTTGATGATGAACGTGCCCTGCGGCGTCATGAGCGGGAAATCGCCCATGAACACCTCCTGCTGCTTGACCTCGCCGGTCTCCTTGTTGATCAGGCGGACGGAAACGCGCAGCGGCGCGGCGAAGTTGACGTCGCGCTCCTTGCTCTCCTCCATGGAATATTTCGGGTTGTCGAGATCGATCTTGTAGTCGACAAACTCCAGTACGAGCTTGCCGGAATAGTCGGTGATCGGGGAGATGTCGTCGAGGACATCCTTCAGGTCCTCCTTCAAAAAACGGTAATAGGAGTTTTTCTGCACCTCGATGAGGTCGGGCATATCCAGTACTTCGCGGATTCTTGAAAAGCTCTTCCTCGTCTGTCTTCCCATCTTGACGTCTTGCATCATCGCGTTTTACCCCTTGCCGGATGCGGGCAGCCCCGCATCCATCTGATGAATTTTCCGAATTATTCCGTTTTTCAAGGCCGGATGGTCAACCGTGAGTTTTTCCATATTTTATCTTTCGCATGCGGTTTATGCGCGCGAAAGATGCGTTTAAGGGCATATTCCCACTAGTTTTCCATCATAAGTCAATTTTGTATGATACCATTGCAAAAAGGGGCTGTCAAGCAGAAATTTGCTAAAAGGGCTTGCTTTTTTTCATAAAAATCAGTTATGATGATTGGTACGAATTTCTGAAGGGACAGATTTTTTTCATGCCGGACCGCGAACAGGCTTTGGCCCTCTTGAAACAATACAACGAATCGGACTCGCTCATCCGCCACGCTTTTGCGGTGGAAGCGGTCATGCGGCGCTTTGCGCGCCGAAACGGCGAGGACGAAAACTACTGGGGCGTCGTGGGCCTTCTGCACGACATCGACTACGAGAAGTGGCCCGAGGAGCATCTTCAGGTCGCGCCGCGGCTCCTGTTCGACGCGGGGTACGACGAGGACTTCGTGCACGCGGTGCGCGCGCACGGCTACGGCCTGTGCTCAAACGCCAAGCCGGAGAAGACCATGGAGAAGGTGCTCTACGCGATCGACGAATTGACAGGCCTTGTCACCGCGGCCGCCTACATGCGCCCGTCGCGCAGCGTGATGGACATGGAGGTCAAGAGCGTCAAAAAGAAGTTCAAGGACAAGGGCTTCGCCGCGGGCGTCGACCGCGACGTGATTCTAAGCGGCTGCGAGATGCTCGGGCTCGACCTTGACGACGTGATCGCCGAGACGATCGAGGGCATGCGCGACGTGCACGAGGCGCTGCTTTTATGACGCGCCGGGAAATCTGCAAAGGAAACGACCGGTGCGCAGCGCGCGGCGGTCGTTTTTTGGCGTTTTGGGGAAAACGCGCAAAAAACCTGATCGCGGCAGCGCTGGCGCTGCTGTTTCTGCTCTCACTCGCGCCGATGCTGACCGTCGCCAAGTACGACCGGCCGAGCAGCGACGACTACGTCTACGCGCGGCTGACGAAATCCGTCTGGGACGGCACGCACAGCGTGCCCAAGCTGCTTGCCGCCGCGGCAAAGACGTCGCTTGCGACGTACCGAACCTGGCAGGGCTCGTACGCGGGCTGCTTCCTGATGGCGCTGCAGCCGGGCCTGTTCGGCGAGAAGCTCTATCCGGCCGCGCCCGTGTTTTTGATCCTGTCGCTCATCATATGCAGCGGCGCGTTTTTGTTCGTGCTGCTGCGGAGGCTCCTTAGCATGGACGGCGCTTCCATTGCGATCGTCGCGGTCGTGTACGCCGCGGTCTGCCTCAACTACCTGCCGTACGCCGCGGAGGCATTCTACTGGTACAACGGCGGCGTCTACTATACGTTCTTCTTCGCGCTGCTGCTGCTGTTGTTCGCGCTTTTGGTCGACAGCGCGTTTTCGGCGCGCGCGAAGGTTCTGCGCGCCGTTCTGGCCGCGCTGCTCGGAGCGGTTATCGGCGGCGGAAACCTCATCGTTGGACTGACCGCGCAGCTGCTGCTCATCGGATACGCGGCGCTGCGGTTTTTGCAGAGGAAGCGTGATGTGGTCGCGCTCGCGGCCCTTATCGCGTTTACGCTGGGCTTTTTTGCAAACCTTCTCGCGCCGGGCAACGCCGTGCGCGAGCTCACGATGGGCGCGCGGCCGGACGCGGTAAAAAGCGTGCTGACCGCCGTATACTACGCCGCGCTCCTGCTGCGCGACTTTTTCACCGCGCCCGTCGTGCTCTCCGGCCTTCTGCTCGTGCCGCTGTTTGTGCCGTACGCGGGCCGTCTGCTCGCGCGGTTCCGCTTCCGCTTCCCCGCGCTCGTGCTTCTCGGCTGCGCGCTGCTCGTCGCCGCCGGCATCACGCCGCTCGTCTACGCCGGCAACCACCTCAACGTGCCGCGCGTCTACGCGGTGCTGTTCTACGAGAGCGTGCTGCTCTACTATGTTTCGCTGTTCTACTGCTGCGGCTTTCTCTGCCGCGTTTTGCGCGAGGATGCGGCGCATGCGGGCGCGCGCGCCGCGCGCTTTGCGGTGCCCGTGCTGCTTGCGGCGGCGGTCGTCACGCTCTTGCCGCGCTTCCCCGCCGCGTACGACCGGCAGGAGGATCCGACCTGCGTCGTGGCTTACAAATCGCTCAAGCTGCGCGACGCATATGAGTTTGCACGCGACCGCGACGCGCGCCTCGCCGTACTCGAGGACCCGTCAGTTTTGGACGCCGCGGTCGGGCGCGTCACGGCCCGCCCCACGCTATTCCACAACCGCGACATCTCGTCCGACCCCAGCAGCGACCGAAATCGGGCGCTCGCCGCCTATTACGGCAAAAATTCCGTAACATTGGAGTAGCCCGCGCGCGCCGCACGCGAATTAGCCAAGCCTCGACAAACATATATATCAACATACCAAGCGATTGGTATGTTTTTTGTTTATCCGGACATAATCAGGGCAAATTTATCATGAGAGGTGCATGCAGGTGAATCAACATCACACCCGCTCGCGCGCAGGCTGGAGCGATGCGGAAAACGACCGGCTTTTCGCCCTGGCGGCCGAGGCGGCCGAACAGGGACGGCCGCTGAAAAGCGTGTTTGACGACTTTGCCGGTTCCTCCGGCCGGCGGCCCAACAGCGTCCGTAACTACTATTATGCACGCATTAAGAAAGGCGGCGCGGAGTTTTCGCACACGCCCGCGTTTGTGCCGTTTTCGGACGAGGAATCGAAAAAGCTCGTCGGGGAGGTGCTGCGCGCGCAGGCCCGGGGCGAGTCCGTCCGCGCCTGCACGCTAAGGCTCGGCAACGGCGACGACCGCGCGATGCTGCGTTACCAGAACAAGTACCGCTCGCTTCTGCGCACGAACCCGCAGCTCGTGCAGAGCGTCATGCGGGAGCTTTCCGACAGGAGCGAAACGTACGTCGACCCGTACGCGCCGCGCACCGGCAAGCGCCGCGCAGGCCGGCCGAAGAAGCAGCAGAACCTTACCGAAACCGTCGGCGCCGTCGTCGGCGAGCTGCTGCTCGTCGAGGGCCTCGACGTAAACGCGCTGATGGAGGGGCTCGGCACGCTCGCGCTCTCCGCCATCAACGGCGCAAAGGCGCAGCGCGCGCTCAAATCCGCTGAGGAGGTCCCCGGGCCGGCAAGGCCCGAAGGCGGCGAGCAGGATACGCTGCGGCTCGAAACGTCGCTTCTGCGCGGGAAGCTCGCCGAGCAGCACGATAGGTACCTCACGCTGCTGTCGTATTTTCGGCAGCTCGTGCGCGTCAACACGGAGTTTCTCAAGATGAACTCCGTCGTCAAGGTCAGCAATCTCTCGAGCTACATCCGCGACCTGGAAACGAATGTAAAGACCTGCCAGGAACTGATGCACGAACACGCCTCGTCGTAACGGCGCTTTTCGCCGCGCGACGTTTGCAACGGGCCTCCGAATGGATTATACTATGGGTGTACGCCCAAAGTTTTCATTCGGAGGCATTTTTTTGTGATGAAGCAATGGATCGATCAAACGCTGCCCGGGCAGGTTGAGGCGCTGCAGGGCCTTGTCCGCATCCCGAGCGTCAGCCGCGGCGAAAAGCCCGAGCCCGGCATGCCGTTCGGGCACACGGTGCACGAAGCGCTTTCCTACACGCTCGATTTGGCCAACCGCCTCGGCTTCCCCCGCACCAAATCGCTCGACGGCTACTGCGGCTACGTCGATTTCGGCGACGCCGACGAGCAGCTTCTGATCATTTCGCACCTTGACGTCGTGCCCGCGGACTGCGGCTGGACGTTCGACCCGTTCGGCGGCACGGTCAAGGACGGCCGGCTGTACGGCCGCGGCGCGATCGACGACAAGAGCGCGGCCGTCTCGTCGCTGTACGCGCTCGCCGCGGTGAAGGCGGCGGGCGTCCCGCTGCGCCGCTCCGTACGGCTGCTGTTCGGCTGCGACGAGGAGCGCGGCTCCGACTGCGTGAAATATTACCGGAAATTTGAGAAGGACCCGACGCTCGGCTTTACGCCCGACGCGGAGTACCCGCTCGTCAACTCCGAAAAAGGCATGTGCCAGACCACGTGGAAAAAATCGTTCTCCGGCAGCGGCGTGCGCATCTCCTGCGGCACGGCGCCGAACGTCATCCCCGGCGAGGCCGTGGCGGCGCTGCCGTTTCCCGCGGTCCCGTGCGAGACGCCGGAGGGCTTTAACGTCGCGTTCGTTGGCAACGAGATCCGCGTAACCGGCCGCTGCGGCCACGCCGCGGCGCCGGACCTGGCCAATAACGCGCTGCTCTGCCTCGTGCAGGCGCTTTCTCAGCAGCCGCTCTCGGACGAGGACCTCGCCGCGGCCACCGCGCTTTCCGCACTGCTGGGCATGGACAAGCACGGCGAGGGGCTGGGCCTCGACATCGCCGACGCGTCCGGCCGGCTGACGCTCTCGCCCGACATCCTGACCTGGGACGAGGCGGGCGTGACGCTCGTGTGCGACTGCCGGTATCCGTTCTCGTGCACGTTCGAGCACCTGCTCTCCACGCTGACGGACTGTTTCAACGCGGTCGGCTTCTCGCTCGCCGACCACCGCAACTCGCCGGGCCTGTTCATGTCCCCCGATTCGGAGCTGGTCAAAACGCTGCTGTCCGTCTACGAGGAGAACATCGGCTGCAAGGCCGAGCCGCTCGCCATCGGCGGCGGCACGTACGCGCGCGCGTTCCCGAACACCGTGGCGTTCGGCCTTGTCAAGGAGGGCGAGGAATCGCAGTGCCACATGCCGGACGAGTCGATAGCGCTCGAGGACATCCGCTTCAACACGGTCGTGATCGCCGAGGCGATCCGGCGGCTTGCGGGAAAGTAGCCGTCATGTTCATGGGGGTATAGATTTAAGAATGGAACAGAAGAAGCGCGAGGCGACCAAGCTTGTGCACTGGCTGCGCACGTTCGACAACAGAACTATTCAGACGCTGCTGTATCTGCCCGCGATGGTCCGCCCGTTCTACGCGTACCTGAAAACGAACAAACGCCGCTTCTGGCGGCGGACGGTGGTCAACCGCAATGGACTGAACCCGGGCAAAACGTTCTACATCATCGGCTACGACTTTGCGTGGACCGGCTCAGGCCTGGCCAACCTCGAGACCTTTATCGTCGCCAACTGCGCCTACGCCGAGAAACGCGGCTGGATTCCCGTGGTCGACATGAAGAACTTTCCGACGATGTATCATACGCCGGACGCGCTCGGTAAGGAGAACGTCTGGGACTGGTACTACGAGCAGCCCGGCCATGTAAGTCTCGAGGAGGCGCAAAAAAGCCGCCGGCGCGTGCTGTCCAACAGCAATCCGTTGTTTCACGATCTCCTGAGGGCTCCTTGCTTCAACAATCCGGCAAACCGTGCGCGCATGATCAGGACCTTTCAAAAACACATTCAGCTCAAACCCAGCGTCGTGGCAAGGCTTATGGCGGATTGCGACGCGCTCACGCAGGGTCGTGGGAAAATTCTCGGCGTCAAGTGCCGCGGCACGGACTTTATCGCCACGCGCCCCAGCGAGCACGCCATCCCGCCTTCGGTCGCCGAGGAGATCCGCATCTGCCGCGAGGAATTGACCGCGCACAATTGCGACGCGCTGTACCTTGCCACGGAGGATCAGGACATTCTCGACGCGTTCCGCGAGGCGTTTGGCGACACGCTCGTCTACGAAAACGTCCACCGCTTCCGCGCACAGCCGGACGTCTGGCTGCACAAATATCAGCTCGATCCCGAGTTAACGCCCTATCTGCGCGGCTACGAATATCTGCTGACGCTGACCGTGCTGTCCCAATGCGACTGCCTAATCGGCGTACCGTGCTCCGCGCTGAATTACGCCTACCTGCGGCGGCCGGAACGCGAGTATTTTCACGCTTGGGCGTGCGGGACCTACGCATAACGGGGCCTCGCGCCCGCCGTCGGCCGCGCCCTGCGTCAAATCGCCCGGCGCAGGGATTTCGCCGCTTCCCGGCAAAAATCCTTGCATAGCCAAATGCGTTGTGGTATAGTGCTACCGCTAACGTCCTTCTTGCTGCGCGCATGAGTCGCGCGGCCGATTTTGTCCATAAGGAGGTGACACTATGAATCCATACGAAGCCATGTACATCATCGTCCCCGAGCTCGACGAGGAGACGAACCGTTCCGTCATCGAAAAGTTTAAGGGTATTGTGGAACAGAACGGCGGCGAGATCGCCGCTGTCGACGAATGGGGCAAGCGTAAGCTGGCCTATGCGATCGACTACAAAACAGAGGGCTATTACGTGCTGATGTCGTTCTCCGGCTCGTCCGAGCTCCCCAAGGAGCTTGAGCGAAACCTCAAGAACGACGAGCGCGTGCTGCGCTTCCTCGTAACCAGGAAAGACGCGTAGCCGAAACGACCCAAACGGAAAGGATGGACCGAGGATGAACAAGATCACGCTCATCGGCAACCTCACGCACGACCCGGAGACGCGCTCCACCCCCAGCGGCGTGACGGTCTGCTCCTTCACCATCGCCGTAAACCGCCGCTTCGCCTCCCAGGACGGGCAGAAGCAGACCGATTTCTTCCGCATCAACGCGTGGCGCCAGCTCGGCGACACGTGCGCGCGCTACCTGGCCAAGGGGCGCAAGGTTGCGGTCATCGGCGAGCTGCAGGCCCGCACCTACGAGGCCAAGGACGGCACCACCAGGATGTCGCTGGACGTTTCGGCGGACGAGGTCGAGTTCCTCACGCCGCGCGCGCAGGACGAGGGGGCCGCTCCCGGCACGCCGAGAACCGCGCCCGCCGCCTCCGACGCCGACCTTGCGGGATTCACCGATATCCAGGCCGACGACATCCCGTTCTAAGTACTTGTAATAGGAGGCATCATGGAAGATAAAAAAATGCGTCCCCATCAGAAGCGCGGCCGCCGCAAGGTGTGCAAGTTCTGCGTAGAAAAGGCGACGCACATCGACTATAAGAACGTCGATAAGCTGCGCAACTTTGTGACGGAGCGCGGCAAAATCATGCCGCGCCGCATGTCCGGCGTCTGCGCCAAGCACCAGCGCGATCTGGCGATCGCGATCAAGCGCGCCCGCGTCGTGGCGCTGCTCCCCTACGTGTCCGACTGATCGTTCGGCACACTTCCTACTAAGGACGGTTGGCAAAAAAACGGAGAAGGTAAACGCCCTCTCCTTTTTTTATGCGGTTTATGCGTCGTTTTACCGTTTCCGCGCGCTTTGCGCAGGGTTTTGCGTGTTTTTCACGCGCTTTACGCGGAGGTTTTGTGCTTTTCGTGCGCTTTATGCGCAGGGTTTTTGCATAAAAGATTGCGGTTCCCGCCCGCCGCTTTTATTCCTTCGGTTCCGGCTTGAGCCGCATGCGGTCCCACAGGCCGTAGGTCTCCGTCGTGCTCAGCGCGTGCATGAACTTCTCCTCAAAGTCCGGCACCAGCGTGCTCAAATGCCCGATCAGCTGCTTGGCCTCCTCGCGCTTGGTGTGCCCCGCGATATGGCAGTGCGGCGGCAAAATCGGCAGCTCGCGCTGCCGCGCCACCGACAGCGCGTATTTTTCCGGCAAAAATATCAGCGGCCGTATCACCGTCACGCCGCGGCGCGACAGGTACGTCACTGGCGCGAACGTGTTGATGCGGCCTTCGTACAATAAGCTCAAAAAAAACGTCTCGATCACGTCCTCGCGGTTGTGCCCGAGCGCGACCTTGTTGCAGCCGTGGTTCACCGCGTAGGTGTTCAGCGCGCCGCGGCGCAGCTTGGCGCAGAGCGCGCACGGGCTGCGCTCGTTCCGGTACTCGAACACGACCTTGCCGATGTCCGTGCGCTCCACCGAAAACTCGATGCCCACGCGCTCCGCAAACGCGTTTAGCGGCGCATAGTGCTGCTCCACAAGCCCCAGGTCCAGCGCCACCGCGCTTACGTCG
>CAZKGE010000084.1:0-8726 GCA_964552065.1 uncultured Oscillospiraceae bacterium
TCTCGCAGAGCGCGCGGCTGTTCGGCCTCGTGCACGAGCAGCTGCACCGCGGTTTCTCGATCGAGCCGGATGACCTCTACGACGCGCATACGCACGCGATGCACCACAGGATCGGCGACATCATCGCGGACGCGCCCGCGCGTGCGAAGCTCCCCAAGCACTGGGCGGAGATCAAGCTGCTCGAGGGCGACGAGATGGTGAGAAAGCGCCTGGGCCTGACCGCCGAGCAGGAGAAAGCGCTCGAGCGCGCGATCGCGGCTTACGCCGGCGACGGGTCGCTGATGGACAACGAAACGCGCGTGGCGGACGCGCGGTACGGCTATATCGCGCGCGTGTGCGCCGCCGCGGTGGTCAGGCGCGCGCCCGGCCAGAGGTCGGCCTCCGACCGAATCGACGCGGTGCTGACGAACAAATACCTCGGCATCCCGATATTCCTTGCGATCATGGGCGTGATATTCGTGCTCACGTTCGATACGATCGGCGGCTTCCTCTCGGACGGCATGGACATTCTGGTCAACCAGCTGTTCGCGGGCTTCGTGCGTTCGCTCCTTGCCCCCGTGCCCGCGTGGCTGAGCTCGCTCGTCTGCGACGGCATCATCACGGGCGTCGGCGGGATACTGACGTTTTTGCCGCAGATCGCGCTCTTGTTCTTCTTCCTCTCGCTGCTCGAGGACAGCGGATACATGTCGCGCACGGCGTTCATCATGGACCGCGCGCTGAAAAAGTTCGGCCTGTCCGGCAAGTCGTTCATCCCGATGCTGATGGGCTTTGGCTGCACGGTGCCCGCCGTGCTGAGCGCGCGCACGATGGAAAACATCGAGGACCGCCGCATGACGATCATGCTGCTGCCGTTTGTGAGCTGCTCGGCAAAGCTCCCCGTGTACGGCCTCATCGCGTCGGCGTTCTTTGCCCGCGCGCGCGGCCTCGTGGTTTTGAGCCTGTACGTGATGGGCATCGTGGTCGGCATCGCGTCCGGCGTGCTGTTCCGCAAGACGCTGTTTCGGAAGAATCACGCGGCGTTTGTGATGGAACTGCCGCCGTACCGCTGGCCGTCGATGAAGAACACGCTCACGCACGTGTCCGAGCGCGTCGGGCACTTCATCGAGAAGGCGGGCACGATCATACTGCTCATGAGCGTCGTGCTGTGGTTCTTCACGCACTTCAACGCGGCGTTCGCGTTTACAAAAAACGCGGCGGCGAGCCTGCTCGGCATCGCGGGGGGCTGGATCGCGCCCGTGTTTGCCCCCATGGGCTACGGCCGCTGGGAGGCCGCGGTCGCGCTGCTGACGGGCTTTGTGGCCAAGGAGGCGGTCGTGTCGTCGCTCTCGATGTTCACAGGCGCCACGGGGGCCGCGCTCTCCGTGGCGCTTGCCGGCATGTTCACGCCGCTCGCTGCGTACAGCTTCCTCGTGTTCGTGCTGCTGTACGTGCCCTGCGTGGCCGCGATGGCGACGATCCACCGAGAGCTCGGCAGCGCGAAGTATACGCTGTTCATCCTTTCGTACCAGATGGGCGTGGCGTACCTGATGTCGTGGCTCGTCTACACGCTCGGCTCGCTGCTCTAGCGCGCCTGATTTGAAGCCAAAGGATGCAGGATAAGAAATTTATCCTGCATTTTTTTGCATTTGCCCCATTTCCTGTGGTACAATATTCTGCACGGGACCGGTTGTTGAGCAGCGGTCCCTTTGGTGGACCGCGTTCTGCGGGGAACGGAGCTTTGATGAGACTGTTGCTATCCAACGACGACGGCGTGTTTTCCCCCGGCATGCTCGCGCTGGCGCAGATCCTGCATAAAGAGCACGAGCTGTTCGTAGCGGCGCCGGACGCGGAGCGCAGCTGCGTTTCCCGCGGCATGACGCTGTTCTCGCCGCTGCGCGCGCAGCGTGTGACGCTCGCCGGCCTTCCGGACGTTCCCGCCTACGCCGTCAGCGGCACGCCGGTCGACTGCGTGCGCCTCGCGCTCGGGAACCTCATGGCCTCGCCGGACATGGTACTATCGGGCATCAACATCGGCGGCAACCTCGGCACGGACGTGCTGTATTCCGGCACCGTGGCCGCGGCCGCGGAGGCGTCGCTGCTTGGCTATCAGGCCGTCGCCGTGTCGATCTGCTCGTTCCGGCCGGAGCACCTCGAGACCGCGGCGCATTTTGCAAAGAAGGCCGTCGCCTATGTGCAGGCGCACCCGCTGCCGTTCGGCACGGTGCTCAACGTCAACGTGCCGGACCGCGAGATGGAGAAGCTTCGCGGCGTCATGCTCGCGCCGGCGGGCGTGGTGCAGTACACGCTGCCGTTTATCGAGCGCGAGGACCCGTCCGGCGCGCCGTATTACTGGCCGCCGCGCGGACGGTCGACCTGCGACAACAGCCTCGAGGTGGACGAGCGGTACGCGCTCGAAGGGTACGTGACGGTGACGCCGCTGACGTACGATCTGACGCATCACGGGCTGATGCGCACCATGGACATTTCGGATTGGGTGGGGTGAGCGATGGAAAACCTCGTGCAGACGATCGAAAAGGGATACTCGCATTTTTCCAAGGGGCAGCGGCGCATCGCGGACTTTCTGATCAACCGCTATGACGAGGCCGCGTTCATGACGGCGGTGCGATTGGGCGAGGCGGTCGGCGTGTCGGAGTCCACGGTCGTGCGCTTTGCATACATCCTGGGCCTGCCCGGCTATCCCGCGCTGCAAAAATCGCTGCAGGACATGATACGGAATCGCCTGACCAGCGTGCAGCGCGTGCGCCTCGCGGAGAACCTTAAGCACGAGGACGTGCCGCGGCAGGTGCTGCTCTCCGACATCAACAACATCAAGGCCACGATCGACATGGTCGACCCGGTCTGTTTTTCCGGCGCGATCGACGCGCTGCTCGCCGCCGCGCGCATCTACGTGATGGGCGTGCGCAGCGCCGCGCCGCTGGCGCAGTTTCTGACGAGCTACTTAGGCTACGTGTGCGACGACGTCGTCTACGTCGGCGGCAACGAGCAGGACGTGTACGAGCGCATGCTGCGCATCTCGGAGAAGGACGTGTTCTTCGGCATCAGCTTCCCGCGGTACAGCACGCGCACGGTGCAGGGCATGAGATACGCGCGCGAGCGCGGCGCAAAATGCATCGCGCTCACCGACCTGCCGGCCTCGCCCGTGGCGCAGCTTTCGGACTTTGCGCTGTGCGCGCGCAGCGACATGGCGTCGTTTGCGGACTCGCTGACCGCGCCGCTCTCGCTCATCAACGCGATACTCGTCGCGGTCGGGCTCAAGCGCAAGGACGCGACCTACCAGCACCTGATGCAGCTCGAGAGCATCTGGAACCGCGAGGGCGTCTATTTCCGCGAGTCGGACGGCGGGGAAGGGAAGCTATGAACGTGCTGGTGATTGGCGGCGGGCCGGCCGGCATGATGGCGGCCTGCGCCGCCGCCGAAAACGGACACGCCGTCACATTGATCGAGCGCAACGAAAAGCTCGGCAAAAAGTTGTACCTCACCGGCAAGGGCCGCTGCAACGTGACCAACACGGCCGGGCGAGACGAATTTTTCGCGAACGTATTCCGCAACGCGCGGTTTTTGTACGGCGCGCTGTCGCGCTTCGACCACGAAGACATCGCCGCGCTGCTAACGGGCGCGGGCCTCGTTCTCAAGACCGAGCGCGGCGGGCGCGTGTTTCCCGCGTCGGACAAGTCGAGCGACGTGCTGCGCGCGTTCGACGCGCTGCTTGCCCGCACGGGCGTGACCGTGCGCCTCAACACGCGCGCGCTCGGCATACTGACCGAGGGCGGCGCGGTGACGGGCGTTGAAACCGACGCGGGCGTTTTTCCCGCCGGTGCGGTCGTCGTCGCGACGGGCGGGCTGTCGTATCCGTCCACCGGCTCGACGGGCGACGGATACCGGTTCGCCGAGAACTGCGGGCACACGATCGCAAAGCCCGCACCCTCGCTCGTGCCGTTTGAGACGGTCGAGAGCTGGCCGTACCCGCTCGCGGGGCTGACGCTCAAGAACGTGACGCTGACGGTGGAGCGGGGCGGCAAGCGCGTGTTCTCGGAGCTTGGCGAGCTGCTGCTGACGCACTTCGGCGTGTCCGGACCGCTCGTACTGTCGGCCTCGGCGGCGGTCGCCGACGCGCCGGAGGGCGCGCGGCTGACCATCGATTTCAAGCCCGCTTTGAGCGAATCTGCGCTCGACGCGCGGCTGCTGCGCGACCTCTCCGAAAACGCGAAGAAGCGGGTCGGCGCCGCGCTGCACGCGCTGCTTCCGCAGCGGCTGCTTTTGACCATGCTGGAGCTTGCCGGCATCGACGCGGCGGCGCCGGTCGGCGAGCTGACGCGCGAGCAGCGGAAGCGGCTCGTCGAAACGCTCAAGGCCGCGCCGCTGACCGTGCGGCGCGCGCGGCCGATCGAGGAGGCGATCGTCACGCGCGGCGGCGTGAACGTCGGCGAGATCAACGCCTCCACCATGGAGTCGAAGCTGACGCGCGGACTGTATTTTGCCGGCGAGGTGATCGACGTCGACGCGCTTACGGGCGGGTTCAACCTGCAGATCGCGTTTTCGACCGGCGCCGCGGCGGGGAGGAGCATATGAACCGCATCAATATTGCCATCGACGGTCCCGCGGGCGCGGGCAAGAGCACCGCGGCCAAGGGCATCGCCGAGGCGCTCGGCATCCACTATCTTGACACGGGCGCGATGTACCGCGCCATGGCGCTGTACGCCAAGAGAAACGGCGTCGACGCGCGCGACACCGCCGCGCTCAGCCGCATCCTGCCGGGCGCGGACATTGCGGTGCGCTATGCGGACGACGGCGCGCAGCGCGTGCTGCTTTCCGGCGAGGATGTGACGGACCATCTGCGCACGCCGGAACTGTCGATGGGCGCCTCAAGCGTGAGCATGTACCCGCCCGTGCGCGATAAGCTCGCCGCGCTGCAGCGCGCCGTGGGCCAAAGCTACGACGTGGTCATGGACGGCCGCGACATCACGACGAACGTGCTGCCGCATACGAAATATAAGTTTTTCATCACGGCGAGCCCCGAGGAGCGCGCAAAACGGCGGCTTTCGGAGCTTATCGCCAAGGGCGACGCGGGCGTGACGTTCGACGCCGTGCTCGAAGACATCCGCCGCCGCGACCATCAGGACTCGACGCGCGCGTACATGCCGCTTACCCGCACGGCGGACGCGTACTATCTTGACACGACCGGCATGACGATCGGCGAGACGGTCGCGTTGATGCTCGCGGTGATTCGGGAAAAAGGGGCGCAGTGAATCCATGCTGTACATTTTTGTAAGAACCTTGATCGCGCCGCTGCTCTGGCTGATCTTCCGCCCGAAGATACTAGGCTTTTCGCGGCTCAACGTCCCGGGCAAGGCGATCGTTGTCAGCAACCACTGGGCGCTGACCGACCCGGTCCTGGTCGGCTGCGTCTGCCCGCGCATCATCCATTTCATGGCCAAGCGCGAGGTGTTTAAGAGCCGTCTTTCCAGGCTTTTGATGAAGTCGCTGTTCGCGTTCCCGGTGGACCGCGAACACGCCGACATCGTCTCGCTCAAGAAGGCGAAGAGCCTGCTCGACCACGGCAAGGTGTTCGGCATATTCCCGGAGGGGAAGCGCTCTATCACGGGCGAGATCGACGAGCTTGAAAAGGGTGCGGCCTTCCTCGCGCTTCGGTGCGGCGCGCCGATCATACCCGTCTATTCCGACCCGAACACGTTCCGGCGTCTGCGCATCCGCATGATTGTCGGCGAGCCCATCGACGCCGCGGCAATCGCCGAAAGCCGCAAGGGCAAGGCCGTGGACGTCGTCACGGCCGCCGTCGCGGACCGGCTCAAAACGCTCAAGATCGAGATGGAGGCGCGGTACTGATGCGCATTCTGCTGGCCAAAAACAGCGGTTTCTGCTTCGGCGTGCGGCGCGCGGTCGAGCTTGCCGAGCAGGCCGCCGATCCGCTCCATCCCGTCTACACCTACGGCAACATCATCCATAACGAGCAGGTCGTTTCGGAGCTTGCCGCAAAGAACGTGCACGCGGTGCGCGATATTTCGGAGCTAAAGCCCGGCGACAAGCTGATCGTGCGCGCGCACGGCGCGCCGCCCGCGCTCTACGAAGAGGCCGAAACGCGCGCGCTCGAGCTCGTCGACGCGACCTGCCCGTTCGTACGCCGCATCCACCGCATCGTCGGGCGCGACGCTGCGGACGGCCGTACCGTGCTGATCGCGGGCGAGGCGGAGCACCCCGAGGTCGCCGGCATCCGCGGCTGGGCGGGGGAAAACGCCGTCGTTCTCGAGAGCGCGGCGGACATTCTGCGCGTGCCCAAAAGCGCGCGCGTCAGCCTTGTGGCGCAGACCACGCTCTCGCGCGGGCAGTACGATGCGATCGCCGCGGCGGTGAAGGAGCGGTTTTCGGATGCGCTCGTGCACGAGACCATCTGCGACACGACGCGCGCGCGCCAGGAGGAAGCCATCCGCTTAGCGAGGATATGTACGCGCATATATGTGCTCGGTTCGGCGTCGAGCGCCAACACGCAGCGGCTCGCAACGCTGTGCAAAACGTACTGCGCGCGGACCGAAACCATAGACAGTGTCGGCAAACTTTTGCTTGATAATTTGCAATCCGATGATATAATAGGTATTGTTGCGGGCGCATCGACGCCGGACCGGATGATTAGGGAGGTTGTACAAGGAATGAGCGAACTCGAAAAAACGACGATTGAAACCATTGAAGCGGCAGCTCCCGCCGAGGAAATCGTCGGAACCCCTGGAACCGTGGACGCGGAATCCCAGCCCAAGGAGACCGTGACCGCAGATTCCGTCAAAGCCGCCATCGCGGATGCCGCAGAAGACATTCGCGAGGGTGCCGGAAAATTGTTCGATACCGTTGCCGAAAAAGCCCGCAAGATCATTGAGGATGCCGGACCCCTCGTGCGCGAACAGACCGAGAAGCTCGCCGACGCGTTCTCCGACGTAAAAGAGGACGCCGAGGAGGCACTGGACAAGGCGAAGGCCGCCGCGCCCGTCGTGCTGGATAAGAACGCCGACGTCGCGGACGACGTCAAGGACGGCATCGTAGAGGCCGCGGCGAAGGTCAAGAGCGCCGTGAAAAAGGCGGCGAAAAAGGACGACGAGGAATCTTCGGAGTTCGCAGAAGCGTTCGAAAAGACCATGACGCGCATCCGCGGCGGGCAAGTGATCACGGGCACCGTGATCTCGATCGTGGACGGCGAGGTCTTTGTCAATATCGGCTATAAGTCCGACGGCCTGATCCCTAAGAACGAGTTTTCTTCCGATCCGGAAGCCAAGCCGGACGACCTCCTCAAGGAAGGCGATTCGATCGACGTGGAGGTTATCAAGGTCAACGACGGCGACGGCAACGTGCTGCTTTCGCGCAAGAACGTCGAGGGCAAGAAGCTCTGGGACGAGCTGATGCAGGACACGGAGCTTGAGCAGAAGACGTTCGACGCGGTGGGCAAGGAGGTCGTCAAAGGCGGCGTGATCGCCGACATCAACGGCATCCGCGCGTTCGTGCCGGCGTCGCAGGTCTCCACAAAATACATCGAGAACCTGTCCGAGTATGTGGGCAAGCCCATGAAGCTCAAGGTCCTCGAGGTCGATAAGGACAGGAAGCGCATCGTTGCCTCCCAGAAGCAGGTCCTCCTCGCTGAGGCGGCTTCCGAAAAGAAAAAGAAGTGGGAACTGCTCATCGTGGGCAGCAAGGTCCACGGCGTCGTGCGCAGGATTACCGATTTCGGCGCGTTCGTCGACATCGGCGGCATCGACGGCCTCGTGCATGTGACCGACGCGGCCTGGGGGCGCGTGAAGCACCCGTCCGACGTGTTCGCAATCGGCCAGGAGATCGAGGTGCTGATTCTGAACGTCGACGTCGACAAGGAGCGCGTCTCGCTGGGCTACAAGCAGCTGCAGCCGAAACCCTGGACGCAGGCGGACAGGAAGTATCCGGTCGGCTCGATCGTCGAGGGCAAGGTGGTCCGCATCGTTCCGTTCGGCGCGTTCGTCGCGCTCGAGAGCACGATCGACGGCCTGATTCATATCTCGCAGGTGGACGTGCGCCGCGTGGCCAAGGTCGAGGACGCGATCAACGTCGGCGACATCGTGCGCTGCAAGGTGCTCGACGTCAACCCCGAGGCCAAGCGCATCAGCCTGTCGCGCAAGGACGCGATCATCGAGGAGAATCCCGAGATCGCCGAGAAGCTCGCGGCCGAGAAGGCCGAGCGCGACCGCCAGTACGCGGAGCGCCAGGAGCAGCGCAGCCGGGAGCGCGAGAGCACGCAGCAGGTGACGCAGCAGCGCAGGAGCGAGCGCTCGACGGAGCGCACGGGCGGTTCGTCCGGAGACGGTGAGCGGCGCGACCATCGCCGCCGCAGCGAGGACGGCGATTACGATCTGCCGCCGGTCCAGACGACCACGACGTCGCTGGCCGACCTGTTCAAGGACCTCAAGACCGACGACTGACGCGGTAACGCCAAGATAAAAGCAAACAATCCCCGCTCAGGCGGGGATTTTGTTTGGGACGGGGTACGGGGAAGCGGGGAGGCGAGGAGACGAGGAGGGACGTTGGAGGCTCCGCCTCCAACCCTCCGCTCAAGGGACACGTCCCTTGAGAATCCCTTTCTGCCGGAGGCGTAACTTGAGTTCCTTGCCATTCGTCGGGTTTCCAAGGGGGGCCGAAGCTGAGTGCCGCCTGTGGCGGATGAAGCGAAGCATTAGGCCCAGTGAGCAAGGGAGCACAGG
>CAZKGE010000085.1:0-8669 GCA_964552065.1 uncultured Oscillospiraceae bacterium
CGCACGCGTCGCGCGGGGAAAGGCCGGCCTCGTCGACGTCCTGGCGGCCAACGGCGAGTATGCCGCGCAGCATGGTCCCCTGCGCTTTCGGGAACGTCACGCGCTCGCCGAACGCGTTCGCGCCGGACGTGCCGACCGGCGCCGCGGGCTTTTGCTGCACCTCAACAAGCTGCGCGCGCAGCGTAAACGCGTCGCCGTACAGCCCCGGCAGCACGGCAAGCGCCGCGGTGTCGTTGCCGAGCAGGATGGACTCGCCGAGCCGCAGGTTCGTAATGCCGTCCGGCAGCCCGCCCGCCAGCAGCAGCCCCACGGTGGACGAATTGCCGCCGGAGACGACCGGAAGCCCGAGCCCGAGCGTGCTCCGGAGCCGCCGCGCAATGCCGACCAGCGCTCCGAGGTTTTGCTCGTCCGGCAGAATCGCGCCAAAACAGGTCAGGTTTGTACCCACGCCGACCAACTCGATCCACTTTAGTTCGGCGGCCTCGCGCGCCGTGCGCTCGATGGCGTCGTAGTCCGCAGCATACAGCCCTTCGCGCAGGTCGCCCAGGTCGATCATCAGCACGACCTGATGCACCCTCCCCGCACGTGCGGCGGCATCGTCCAGCAGGCGGATCGTTTCGATCTCGCTCTGCAGGCTGATGTCCGCCGTGCGCACGACCGCGTCAACCTCGCAAGCCGAGGCGACGCGCAGCAGCATCCGCGGCTTGTTTGTCCGAATCTTAGCCAGGTTTTCAAGCCGCGAGTCCGCGAACAGGTCCGCGCCGCTCTCCTCGACGAGCCGGACAAACGCTTCGTGCGCGCAGACGACCTTCGTCACGGCGGCGACACTCACGCCGCGCGCGTGGCAGGCGGAGACGAGCGCGTCGAGGTTGTGGCGGAGCTTGGCAAGGTCCGCAACCAGCACGGGATATTTGCAATCCTGCGTCACAGCTTGATCTCCAGGCTGCCGGCATATCGCACGTTCAGGCGGCGGCAGCAGCCTTCGCCGAACACGCGCTCCATGCCGGCCGCATAGGCGCTTACGTCGGCCTGCGGCAAAAGCGCAAGGATCGTGCCCGCAAATCCGCCGCCGTGCACGCGGCACGCGCCGCGAGCGCCGATGAACCGGTCGGACAGCGCGAGCGCGAGCGCAAGGCCGCGCTGCGCTTCGTCGCGCGGACAGACGTTCTGCAAAAGCTCGAACGACGAACGGCCGGACTCGCGCATCAGCCGGATAAAGCGCTCCATGTCGCCGCCGCGCAGCGCTGCGGCCTGCTGCGGCACGCGCGCGTTCTCGGCGAAAAAGTGCATCGCGCGCAGCAGCGCGCGGTCGGTCACACGGCCGCGCAGCGTCCCGATCGACGTGTGAAACACGCGCTCGTCCACGTTGCCCAGCACCTCGCACCCAAAGCACCGCGCCACGGACCCCATCTCGGCGGGGATCGACGCGTACTCGTCCGTCAGGTCCGCGTGGCTGCCGCCCGTCGAGACGACGCAGAGCGCATATCCGAGCGCGCCGATGTCGCGGTCGACGCGCGCGACGGCGGGATACTCCCTGTCCGAAAAATCGATCTCCAAAAAACCCCCGACGGCCGACGCGAGCTGGTCCATCAGCCCGGACGGTTTGTAAAAATACCGGTTCTCGGCAAATTTGGCGGCCTTGGCGATTTCCGCGGGCGCGACGCCGCCGCCGTTGTACAGTCCGGACAGGATCGTGCCGATCAGCACGCCGTACGCCGCAGACGAGCTGAGGCCCGAGCCTTTCGGCACGTCGGACGCGACCGCGGCGGAGAAGCCCCCTATGCGGTAGCCGTGCTCGGCAAAGTACGCGGCGACGCCGCGCACGAGCGACGCGGACGCGTTCTGTTCGTCCACGCGCGGGGAGAGCGAGTCAAGCGCCAGCGCCAGCTTGTCGTACCCCTCGCTCCTGATCGCGACGACCCCGCCGTCCGCTTTTGCCGCACACGCGACGGCGTCGAGCGTGACCGCCGCCGCCAACACGCGGCCGTTCTGGTGGTCGGTGTGGTTGCCGCCGATCTCGCTGCGCCCCGGCGCGCTGAATATTGAAATCTCAGTCCCGTCGCCAAACGAGGCGCAGTACGCGTCGAGCAGCGCGCGGTACCTGGCCTGTTGCCGCGGCGCGTCCTCGCCGTAGAGCGCGCTAAGCGCTTGAAGCGCCGCGCTCCCGACAAGCGCCGCGCGCCACCCGGGTATCGTCATCATAGAAGCACCCTCCCCATGTCAATGGGCCAGCAGCAGCAAAAGCGAGACGCCGATACCTAAATAATTGCCGATCGCGTAGCCGAGTATGCCGCAGATCAGGCCGGGCAGCACGACCTCCTTGTTGCGCAGCGCGTCCGCCGTCGGCACGATGAACGCCGGGCCAAATATGCCGGCCGTGGACGTGATGACCGCGGTGTCGCCGTCGATGCCGCAGAGCTTGGCCAGGAACAGATGGATGACGACCGCGACAAACTGCGAAAACGCGAACATCGCGAGCATGAACAGCATCTGACCCGTGATGTTGGAGAAGTCGAACGAAAGCCCGATGCCGAACGAGAACATGTAGATCAGGTACTGCCCCGCCGAGAACGAGCCGGGGCACTCGCGAATCTTTTTGATGAACGAGAAGCCGATGCCGCAGGTAGTCACGACGAGCATGATCACGATCACGTTCAGCTCGCCCGTGATCAAAAGCGCAAGGCCCACCGCCAATCCGAGCGCGACCAGGGCCATGAGAACCGCGGGCATCCGCACAAGCAGCGTTTTGATGCCGAACCTGGACTTTTCGGGCACATAGTCGGACTGCAGCCGCTGCGCGAGCGCGTCGTTTGACACCGGCGCGGCCTCGAACTTTTTCATAAACCGATGCACGATCGGCGGCAGCACGGAGATCAGCAGCAGGAAGTAGACGCCGCCCACGATCATGTCCACGGTGTTGGCCAGCACGATCTCGCTCTGGTCGACGCCGAGCGCAAGCCCGACCGCGATCAGGTTCGGCGTGCCGCCGACGTACACGCCGATGGCCATGCCCGCGTACGCGGCCGCGTTCGGCAGCACCTTGCGGAATAGAAAGAACGCGGCCGACGCGACCACGCACACCGTAACGGCCAGCAGCAGGTACGAAAGCAGCGTGGGTTTGGCAAGCCGCCGGACGGACTTTAGGTCCGCCGAGAACAGCACGAGCGGAATCGCGATCGGCACGAGAATCTCCGCGATCGTCATGGACAGCGACTTTTCGGGCAAAAACTGACCGAGGATAAAGCCGAGCAGATAGCATAAAAACACGGGGCCGAGCAGATTAAAGATGCGATACCGTTTGGAGAGCAGAATCATGACCCGGGGGCTGAACACCATCAAAAGGACGATCAGGATTTGATAGAACAGTTGCATATGCACCTCCTGCGGGGTCAAAAATGTCTTGAGTCCAATTGTATTGCATTTAGCCAAGCAATGCAACGGCACAAATTCAGCCCGCGGGCTTTGCCGCGGAGGGGGACGAAAAAGCGCGGCCAAACGCCGCGCAATCGTTTGTCCCCCGGGCTTAGCCGAGCACCGTATTGACCACGGCGGGCGGCGCCTCGAGCAGCGACGGGTCGGCGAAATACTGCTTAAGCCTGTTGAACACCGCCGCAAAATAGCTGCCGGAGCAGATTCGTTCGTCCATCACCACGCCGAGCGGCAGGCAGCGCTCGAACACGATCTCGCCCTTGACGCGCTTGGGCACCTCGCGCATGTTGCCGAGCGTGATAAATATGCCCGTCGTGCCGAACTCGTAGCAGTGGTGATAGATATGGTTCGTACGGATGCTCGCAAGGTTTGAGATGCACAGGCTCGTGTGGAACGGGCTGGCCTGGATCACGGACCTGGGCAGGATGCCGCGCTTGTCCATCCACTTGAATAGCGCGACGCCGACGTTGCACAGTCCCGGGATGCCGAGGAGCGTGCGGATCATGTCGTCGGTGCTGTTCGTGTCCCCGGGCTTCCTGTTCGTGTCGATATACTCGTCCATCCTGCGGTGCACGTCGTAGACCGTATCGGTCATCTCGAAATACATCTTGTTCATCGTGCCCTCGGTCTCGCCGGGCTTGAGCACGACCATGCTGATCGGAAACTCGTTGCGCTGGTAGATGCGCTTGTTCACGATGAAGCGGTTGAGCTGGTCGAACTCCGCCGCCGCGCGCACATAGGCCGCCAGCACGACGCCGAGGTGCGACATGGCGTACCCTTCCTTGCGCTTGCGGTTTAAATACGACTGAATCGGGGCGATCGGGATGTCCAGCTCGATCATGTTCATGGCGTCGTACCGCTTGTCCAGAATGTAGGGCATGACGGTGTACATGGGGTCGGTATTCTTGAGTCTGCGTCCGTCCTTGCGCATGGGAACGCTCCTTTCGGCTGCACGAATATTGGATTAACAATACAGCATTTTTTCTCGGCTGGCAAGATTTCGCAGAAAGGAGCAATCATGGTATACTATGCGTATACGACGAAAATGAGGGATTCGCTTTGTCCGGACAGATGCTCGCCTTTTTTGTCTCGATCGGTATACTGCTGCTGACGGCCGCCGCCGCGGTCGCGGTCGTCGCGCTCAAGCGCGACCGGCTGCTGTTCCCCATGCTGTTGGGCGCCTCGGCCTGCTTTGTCGGCCAATACCTGCTGTTTGCCCCAGCCTACGGGGCAGTCATGCGGATCTTGGTCGAAAACGGCGTTTCCTCCGCGCCGATCGTGCAGATCCCCATCGGGATCGCGTTTGTCGCGCTGTACGAGACGCTGCTGTTTTTGCTCGTACTCGGCCTGGGCTTTTTTAAGCGATTGCGCCGCCGCCATGCCGCCGCGTTCGGCGCGGGGTACTGGTGCTTTTCGGCGCTCGCGACGGCGGCCGTCCAGCTAACGGACCTGCTCGCCACAAGAAGCATGCTGTTCACCGGCTCCGAGCTCGAGATCCTCTCGACCGGATTGCAGCTGCCGCTGGAGCTGCCGCTGTACATCGCGCTCTCGGTCATGGCGGCGCAGCTTCTGCTGTTTGGGAAACCTCGGTACCTGTTCTACGCGCTGTTCGTCAGTCTGCTGTTCCGGCTGATCCTCGCCACGCCGCAGCTGTTCGGCGTGGCCATGCTTGTCGCGCTCGGTTTCCTCGCCATGATGTCGCTGCTGCTGGTCTATTATATCGTGCGCTCGCGCGGCGACGCGCCGGAAGCGCAGGAGGACGAGGGCGAAGACGGCGGGAATGGCTCGGGTGAGGATGCCGCCGCGGACGAAGAATTGGCGCGGGAAACCTTGCCCGACGGCGAAGATGCGGGCGCTGCGGAGGACGAGGGCGAGGAGAGCGCGGACGGTTCCGGCGAGGATGCGATGGAAGGGAGCGCGGACGGTACAGAAAGCACAACCGACACCGGTGACAGAAGCGATGGCTCAGAAGATTCAGCCAAAGGCAAGAGCGACGTCGAATTGGTTTTGAATGAGAACGCGGACAGCGGCGACGGCGGAAGCGACGTCGAATTGGTTTTGGACGAGGGCAAGGCCGGCGGCGTGAACGAAGTAAGCGCACGCGAGGATGCCGGGAGCGCCGGCGACGCAACGGAACGCGCGGCGCGCGGCGGCGGCCAGCCGTGACCGCGCGCCGGGTCCCTATGCGGAGCGTGCGGAAAATGCGAAGCGTACGATCCCATTGCGATTGCAAGGAGTGAAATAGCCAATGAAACAGGAGACCATCTATCTGGCGGGCGGCTGCTTCTGGGGTACGGAGAAGTATCTTTCGCTGATCCCCGGCGTGCTTTCCACTGAGGTCGGCTACGCCAACGGCGCGCGCGAGACCGTCACCTACGAGCAGGTCTGCCATGAGGACACCGGCCATGCCGAGACCGTGCGCGTTGAGTTCGACGCCGAGCGGCTGCCTCTTTTCGAGCTTTTGACGCTGTTCTTCGACGCGATCGACCCGCTCAGCGTCAACCGGCAGGGCAACGACGTCGGCACGCAGTACCGCACCGGCATCTACTATGCGGACGCGGCGCAGAAAAGCGCGATCGACGCGGCGCTCGCCGCGCTTGCCGCGCGCTTCCACCGCCCGCTCGCGGTCGAGGCGCTGCCGCTTGTCAACTACTGCCGCGCGGAGGAGTACCACCAGAAATACCTCGAGAAGAATCCGTCCGGGTATTGCCACATCGGGCTTTCCGAATTCGTGCGCCTCGCGGCCAGGGTCAAGCGGCTGCAGTAGGCACGGGAATTGCCGACGCATCGGGCCGGTGAGGGATGAGGGTTCCACCCTCGTGCTCCCGCTTCTTTTCTTAAAGAAAAGAAGCAAAAGATTAGGAAAATGACTTTCCGGCGGAGCATCAAAGCGATCGTCGGCGCGGCGATGGACCGCGCACATACCCACCCAAGCTGGACAGCAAATGCAGATGGTCGCCCGCGACGGAGCGAGCCGTCCTTACGCGTCCAACTCAAGCAGCAACCGCGGACGATCTACGGCTCGGCAGCCAAGCCGCGCTTTATCGCACAGCGCTCCTATCATATTGGCGCCGCGTAATTTATGGAGCCATTTTCAGTACAGGTTGACGCGCACGAACTTCGTCCAGGCGCTCTTCTTGGACATCTTTCTCGACACAAAGTTATATCCCTCACGTCCGCTGATCTTGGTCAGCTGGCAGCCGTACGCGCCGCCCATCCACTCCACAACATGGCCGCCGCCCGCGTACAGGCCGATATGACCGGGGCGGCCGACAAAATCGCCCGGCAGTAGCGCGCTCTTTAAAACGCGGCCGCCGTATTTGCCGCCGCAGAGCTGGTCCGCCGTGGCGTCGAACGTCGGCTTCACCAGCTTGTTCTTACGCAAAAGCCCCACGATACCGCCGGAGCAGTCCGCGCCCGAGATGGACGGGTTCTCCGACACCGCCGCGAGCATCATCTGCATCCGCCCGCCGTTGTAATACTGCGGCTGCGCCTTCGCGCCCGCGATGATGCGCGCCTTTGTGATCACGACCTGCTCCAGCTTGACGTTGTACAGGTTTTCTCCGCGGATATACAGGCTGAGCGGATACAGGCTCCCGCCCTCGTCCGGATCGAACGCGTATAGGAGCGCGTGCAGCACGATCTCGCGCCGCACGGGCCGGACGCGCGTCAGCGCCGACAGGATCGCCGCCTTCGCTTCGTCCCCGATGTTGCCGGGCAGCTCGGACACGACCGCTTCGGAAAGCGCCTGTTCGAGCGCACCCCAGGTCTTTTTGCCGACGATGCCATCGACGACGAGCGGCGCGCCGCCCGCATCCTTGTGCTCGGCCTGGAACGCGCGGATCGCGACCACCGTGCGCGCATCGACGCGGTCGCTCGTCAGCGTCTTCTCGTCGTCGGAAAAGTATCCAAGCACATACAGCGACTCCTTCAGGTATAAGACCGCTTCCCCCGTGCTGCCGTATTTAAGCAGCGGTAAATAAGCCATATCGTCCCCTCCTCGATACAGCAATATATGCTATACTGAAATTATCTTGTGACTGAGGGGTGCGCAATGGACTTTTTACGCCTGCTTGAAGCCGGCCGGAACGCGCTGTGCGACGCGCTGCTTGCGCCGATCACCGCGTTCGGCGAGGAGACGCTGTTTCTTGTCGTATCGATGATCGCGCTGTGGTGCGTCGACAAAAAGAAGGGCTACTATCTGCTGTTCGTCGGCGTGCTCGGCAACGTCGTCAACCAGTTGCTCAAGCTCCTGTTCTGCGTGCCGCGGCCGTGGGTGCGCGACCCCGCGTTTACAATCGTGGAGCGCGCGCGGGCGCAGGCTACGGGCTATTCGTTCCCGAGCGGGCATACGCAGACCGCGACAGGGCTGTACGGCGGCATCGCGCGCGTAACGAAAAACGGCCTGCTGCGCGGCCTCTGCATCGCGTTCGTCGCGCTCGTCGGGTTCTCGCGCATGTACCTCGGCGTGCACACGCCCGCGGATGTGGCCGTCTCGCTCGCGATCGGGGCGGCCCTCGTGTTTGCAGCCTGGCCGATGTTTTGCAACTACGACGAGGACGCAAAGCCGGCGTTCCTTGCGCTGGCCGTCCTCTTTCTCGTTTCGCTCGGCGTGACGCTGTACGCCGAGTTTGCGCCGTTCCCCGCAAACGCGATCCTCGAGTTCTCGGACGACGGCGTTGAGACGGCCTATAAGCTGCTCGGCACCTCGGCGGGGTTGCTCCTCTGCGAGCGGTTGGACCGCCGGTACCTCCGCTACGATGTGCGCGCGCCGCTTCCGCTCCAGTTCGTCAAGGCGGCGCTCGGCATAGGCATCCTTATCGCCGCGCGGCTGCTGCTAAAAGTCCCGCTGCTCGCGCTGTTTGCCGGGCATAATGTTGCGCACACCGCGAGGTACTTTATCATGACGCTGCTCGGCGGTTTTGCCTACCCCGCGACGTTCCGGTTCTGGACGAACGTAAAAGCGGGCCGGCGTATGGAAACGGCGGCGTAACGCCGCCGCTGGTTGCTGGACGATTCCGTATTTATGGCCGCCAGGTCTTTTGCGGGGACTCCGTCCCCGCACTCCTGCCAAAGAGATACATCCCTTTGGAAACCCAACAAAAAACTCACCGTAAACCGGCTTCGCCATTTTCCTATCTTTTGCTTCTTTTCTTTAAGAAAAGGAGCGGGCGCACGAGGGGCTGAAGCTGAGCGCCGCCTGTGGCGGATGAAGCGAAGCGTAGGCCCAGTGAGCAAGG
>CAZKGE010000086.1:0-4235 GCA_964552065.1 uncultured Oscillospiraceae bacterium
AGCTGCTCCTTGCTGCGCGTAAACTCCTCCTCGGTCAGGCCGCGCTTTTTTAACCGCTTCAGCTCCGCGAGCATCAGCTTGAGCACCTTGACCGCCTGCTTCTCGCCGGTGCCCGCGTAGAGCGCGAACGAGCCGGTCTTCGTGTAGAACACCGGATACGAATAAACGGAATACGCCAGGCCGCGCTTCTCGCGGATGGCCTGGAACAGCCGCGAGCTCATGCTGCCGCCAAGGGCGTTGTTGAGCACGGAGAGCGAGAACTGCTCCATCGTATCGCGGGCAAAGCCGGGCAGCATCAGCGTGATATGCACCTGCTCAATGTCCTTTTTAATGCACTCGACGCGGCTTGTGCCCGGAAAGCTCTGCTCGAGCGGCGGCGCGGCCTCGCCCTCGGCAAGCTCCCCGAACTCCTTCTCGACGAGCTCAATCAGCGCCTTGGGCTCGAAATGGCCCGCGCACGCGATCACGATGTTCCTGGCGCAGTAGTGCTTCTCCTTATAGGCAAGCAGCAGCTCGCGCGTAAACGCGCGCACGGATTTCTCGGTTCCCAGGATCGGGCGCGACAGCGGATCGTCGCCGAAGAACAGCATGTTGGCCACCTCGGCGGCCATGTCCTCCGGGCTGTCCTCCATCATCAGGATTTCCTCGACGACGACGCTCTTCTCCTTGCGCAGCGGCGCGATCTCAAACTTGCTGTGCAGCGCGATGTCCGAGAGCATGTCCATCGCGAGCGGAAGGTGCTCGTCCAGTACCTTGGCGTAAAAACACGTGCACTCCTTGGACGTAAACGCGTTGAGCATGCCGCCGACGGCGTCCATCTCGATGGCGATCTGCTCCGCCGTGCGGCGCTGGGTCCCCTTAAACACCATGTGCTCGATAAAGTGCGCCGCACCGAGCTCCTTGCCCGTTTCCCGCACGGAGCCGGTGTTCACCCAGATGCCGACGGAAACCGAGCGTACGTGCTCCATCGGCTCCGTGACGACGCGCACGCCGTTCTTCATGGTATGGATTTCGACCAATCTATTCCCTCATTTCAGAAGTTCCCCGACCGTCGTGACCGAGAACCCGCATTGGCGAATCGTGTCGATCACCGCCGGCAGCGCGCGCGCCGCCTCCGCGGTCGGGAGTATCATTAGTATGCTTCCATCAAACGCCTGCTTCGATGCGCGCAGCGCGATATCCGCCGCGTCGCCGCGCGCGCTGAGCAGGTCCGCCGTGCACGCCACGTGCACGAGGCCCAGCGCCTCCGCCGCGTCCGCCGACGTCCCGCGGTCGCGCAGCCCCGCGTTGTACAGCTCGACTCTTTGGCCCGTGATCTGCTCGATCACCAGGGCCGAGGCCGACACGTCGCGCTCGACGAGGCCGATGTCGCCGTCGATGGTCGGCGCGTAGCCGCACGAGCCGATCTCGTGCCCGTCCTCGATCATCGTTTCCAGCGTGTCGGCGTGCGCCTTGGCCCACGCGCCGCTGACGAAGAACGTGATCCTCGTGTCCGTCTCGCGGAGCACGCCGAGCATGTCCTCCACGGCGGCGGCGTCCCAGCTTATGATGCATTCGAGCGCCACCGCACCGTCCTTTTTGCCGCGGTACACCGTTTCGTCGGAAAGCGCGGCGATCGCGTCGTCGCCAAGGCCCGTGCCGGTTACCACATACAACAGAACGATTGTCAACAGAATGAACACATTGACGGTACTCATCAGCGAGTCCGCGATCTTCTGTTTCTCCATCGTGTTCCCTCCCGCGCTTTCCTATCTACATTCGTATTCGCGAGGGGGAAACAATATTCTGCGGCGTGCTTTCGGGGGCGCGGCAAAGCGCCGCGCCCCCGAATCGAAGCATTTTACGCGTTATTCTTTCTCTGGCGGCAGAAGGTCCTTGCGCGTCAGGCTGATCTTGCCGGTCTTTTTATCGATCTCGATCACGCGCACGAGCACCTGCTCGCCCATCTGCAGCACGTCCTCGACCTTGTCGACGCGCTTGTTGGCGATGCGCGAGATATGGAGCAGGCCGTCCGTGCCGGGCTTGAGGTTGACGAACGCGCCGAACTCCTTGATGCCGACCACGGAGCCGTAGTACACGTCGCCGACCTCGATCTCCTTGACGATGCCGTCGATGATGCGCTTTGCCTCGGCGGCCGCCGCGGAGTCGGGCGACGCGATGAACACCGTGCCGTCGTCCTCGATGTCGATCTTGACGCCGGTGTCGGCGATGATCTTGTTGATCACCTTGCCGCCGGAGCCGATGACGTCGCGGATCTTATCGGGGTTGATCGTGAACGTGATGATGCGCGGCGCGTACGGCGACAGCTCGGCGCGCGGCTCGCGCAGCGTCTCGGCCATCTTGTCCAGGATGAACAGGCGGCCCTTCCTGGCCTGCTCCAGCGCGCGCGTCAGGATCTCGCGGTTGATTCCCTTGATCTTGATGTCCATCTGGATGGCGGTGATGCCCTCGCGCGTGCCCGCGACCTTGAAGTCCATGTCGCCTAAAAAGTCCTCAAGGCCCTGGATGTCGGTCAAAATCGCGAGGTTGCCGGTCGTATCGTCCTTGATCAAGCCCATGGCCACGCCCGCGACGGGTTTTTTAAGCGGAACGCCCGCGTCGAGCAGCGCCAGCGTGCTTGCGCAGATGGACGCCTGCGACGTCGAGCCGTTGCTGCTGACGACCTCGGACACGAGACGCATGCAGTACGGGAACTCCTCCTCGGACGGCAGCATGGGCTCGATCGCGCGCTCGGCGAGCGCGCCGTGACCGATCTCGCGCCGACCGGGGCCGCGCATCGGCCGGACCTCGCCGACCGAGTACGGCGGCATGTTGTACTGGTGCATATAGCGCTTGCTCTCCTCGAGCGTAAGCCCGTCGAGCATCTGCGCCTCGGAAATCGTGCCGAGCGTGGCGATGGTCAGCACCTGCGTCTGGCCGCGCGTGAACACCGCGCTGCCGTGCGTGCGCGCAAGGACGCCCACTTCGCTCCAGATCGGCCGGATCTCGTCCTGCTTGCGGCCGTCCGGCCGAATCTGCTTATTGATGATCTTATCGCGCACGATCTCCTTGGTGATCGAGTACAGGATGGCGTCGATGTCCTTGGCCGAGTTCGGATACTCCTCGGCAAACGCCTTGACCGTCTCCTCCGAAACCTGCTTGTTCCGTGTGTCGCGCTCCTTGCGGTCGAACGTGTCGAGCGACCAGACGACCTTGTCGAACGCGAACGCGCGCACCTTCTCGGCGAGCGTATCGTCCGGATGATAGAGCTCGAACTCGCGCTTCTCCTTGCCCATCTCGTCCGCGATGTCCGAGACGAACGTGACGATCTTTTTGATCTCCTCGTGCGCAAACAGGATCGCGCCGAGCATCTCCTCCTCGGTGACCTCGGAGGCGCCCGCCTCGACCATCATGATGGCGTCCTTCGTGCCGGAGACGGTCAGGGAAAGCCTGCTCTTTTCGCGCCCGGCGCAGTCCGGATTGATGACGTACTCGCCGTCGACGAGGCCGACCGCCACGGAACCCGTCGGGCCCGCAAACGGCGCGTCGCTGATCGACAGCGCGATCGACGAGCCGATCATGCCGAGCACGTCCGGCGGCACGTCCTGCTCGACGGAGAGCACGGTCGCGACCACCTGCACATCGTTGTAGAAGCCCTTCGGGAACAGCGGCCTAAGCGGGCGATCGATCAGCCGCGAGGTCAGGATCGCCTTCTCGGTCGGCCTTCCCTCGCGCTTGATAAAGCCCCCGGGGATCTTGCCCACGGCGTACAGCTTCTCCTCAAACTCCACGGACAGCGGCAGAAAATCGACGCCGTCGCGCTTGGTCTTGGACACGGTCGCGCAGACGAGCACCGCCGTGTCGCCGCAGCGGACGAAACAGGACCCGCCCGCCTGTTCGGCGTACTTGCCGATTTCGACCGAAAGCGTTCGTCCGCCCACGGTCATTTCAAAGGTTCTTGCTTGCATGTGATAACTTCCTCTTTCTTCTCTTTCTTTATCTTCATTTCATTACAGCCTTTGTCATGCGCGCTTTGGCCGCAAACTGAAAAAGAAAGGCGGGAATAACCCCGCCCTCCCCTTACTTTCTGAGATTCAAGCTTGCGATGATTGCGCGGTAGCGCTCGACGTCCTTGCGGGCGAGGTCCCGCGAAAAATATCGATTGGCCATCGCGAGCAGGTAGTCGATCTCCGTGGCGTCGATGGCGGGCGTGGCGATGTTGCCGTCGTAGTCCCGTTCCGTCGTTCCGATCAGCG
>CAZKGE010000086.1:4245-8565 GCA_964552065.1 uncultured Oscillospiraceae bacterium
AGCCCCGCCTCTCCCATTATTTGA
Source organism: uncultured Oscillospiraceae bacterium (assembly GCA_964552065.1). Lineage (GTDB taxonomy): Bacteria > Bacillota > Clostridia > Christensenellales > CAG-138 > CAZKGE01. The sequence goes on from CAZKGE010000086.1 coordinate 4,270, forward strand.
TACGGATGTTCAGGCTTGCTGAAATCGTCCTGTAACGCTCGATGTCCTTCTCCTTGAGGTAGTTCAGCAGTCCTCTGCGCTGACCGACCATCTTGAGCAGTCCCCTGCGGGAGTGGAAGTCCTTCTTGTGAAGCTTGAGGTGCTCGTTTAAGTGGTTGATCCGCTCGGTCAGGAGCGCGATCTGCACCTCGGGGGAGCCGGTGTCGCCTTCGTGCAAGGCATACTTTTCGATGATTTCCTGTTTCGTCATGGGGTACCTCCGTTTATTCTGTATCCCCGCGGACAGAGTAATGCGTCGGAGCGTCGCAAAACCATGTGAGCGGTTCAAAAATACCTAGTTAATATAGCATACCCACGTTCGCTTGTAAACAGCAAACGCGAAGAATTGCCGGTTTTTTCTTATATAAGCAGGCGTTTTGCGGCCGCGACGTCGCGCAAAATGCGCTTTGCCAGCGCCTCCTCGGAGCCGAACGCTTTTTCGCCGCGGATACGCGCGGCAAAGTCCAGGGTAAGCTCTTGGCCATACAGGTCGCGGTCGAAATCGAGCAGGTGCGTTTCGATCATAAGCCGCCGCCCGTGCAGCGTGGGATTCGTGCCGACGTTTGTAACCGCGCGGTACGTTGTGCCGTCCGCGCTCGCGCGCACCGCGTACACGCCTGCCGCAGGACAGGCGCGCGCGGGGTCCGGCAGGATGTTCGCGGTCGGAAAGCCGAGCCGCCTGCCGTTTTGCAGATTCGAGACGACCGTGCCTTGGATGCGGTACGGCCGCCCGAGCATCCTGGCCGCGGCGCGCACGGCGCCGTTTTCGATGCAGCGGCGGATGCGGGAGCTTGACACCGCCCTGCCGCGAAACAGAACCGGTTGCATCACGCGCACGAGGAACCCGCGCTCGTTTCCGATTGCGCGCAGCGTAGCGGCGTTGCCCGCGCCGTGCTTGCCGAACGTGTAGTTAAAGCCCGCCACGACGCCGACAAGCGTAAACCGCGCTTCGAGCGCATCGAAAAACGCTCCGGGGCTCAGCGCCGCAAACTCCTTTGTAAACGGCACGGCGCAGACCTCGTCGACGCCGGCCGAAAGAATCAGTTTTTCGCGCTCGGCAAACGTCGTGAGCAGCGTAAGCTTGCCGCCGCCGAGCACCTCGACGGGGTGGTTGGAAAACGTGAACGCGACGGCGCGGCAACGCTCGCGCTGCGCCAGCTCCCTCGCGCGCTTCAGCAGCAGTTGGTGGCCGATATGGACGCCGTCGAACATGCCGAGCGCGACGACGGTTCTCTCCCGTTCTTGCATGGATGTCCCTCAGTACAGATGGATTCTAAGCCGTACGCAGCCGTTTTTGACCTCGCCCACGCCCAAAAATCCGCCGCAGTAGACGCGCGCGGGCCCGTCGGCAGCGTCGACGCCGGACGTCTCGAGCGCGTTCATCGCAGGCGCCCGGCGGCGCTTGGGCAGCGTGACCGCCGGCAGGAACGCAAGCGCGTCCTCGCACGAAATCACGGTCCCGGCGAGCGTCCCGTCGGGCTTTTTCTGGGTCAGCGCCGCGATGGAGTAAGCGTTCTCGAGCGTAAACGGCCCGGCCGCCGTGCGCAACAGAAACGACAGATGCGCGGGCACGCCGAGAGATAGGCCGATGTCGCGCGCGAGCGCGCGCACATAGGTGCCGCGCGAGCAGGAAACGCGCATCAGGTAGCGGTTTTTGGCAAGCTGTTCGACGACCGAAAGCTCCGATATGGCGATGCCGCGCAGCCGTTCCGGAACCTCGCCGCCCTCGCGCGCAAGATCGTACATCTTACGGCCATCCACCTTCAACGCGGAATAGGCCGGCGCAAGCTGCTGCGTCTTGCCCGCAAAGCGCGGCAGAACCTCATTCAGCCGACCCGATCCGATCTCGCAGTCCGCCGCCGCGGTCACGGTCCCGTACGCGTCGAACGTGTCCGTCGAAACGCCGAGGATGAGCTCGAATACATATGTTTTCTCTTTTTCGACGAGCAGGTCGAACAGCCGCGCCGCCCGTCCGAGCGCAATCGGCAGCACGCCCGCGGCGCCCGGGTCCAATGTGCCCAGGTGCCCCGCGCGCTTCTCCGCGAATATGGCGCGCACGTCGTACACGGCGTTGCTCGACGTCATGCCCGGCGCTTTGAGCACGTTGACGAAGCCGTCCATCAGCCGTCCGCGCCCGTCAGCAGCGCCGTCGTCGCCGCGAGGATCGCGTCCGCGGCCTCGGACAGCGGGCAGTTCAGCGTACAGCCGGCCGCGAGCTGATGGCCGCCGCCGCCGAAACGCGTCGCAATCTTGGACACGTCGGCCGAGCGCTTGCCGCGCAAACTGACGCGCACGGAGCGGTCCTCCGCCTCGCGCAGAAGCGCCGCAATCTCCACGGTGTCGATGTCGCGGATGGAGTCGACCGCGCCCTCGGTGTCCTCGCCCAGCGCGCCGCAGCTTTCCATATCCTCGCGCGTCAGCGCGGAGATGCCGATCCTGCCGTCCAGATAGATCTGCGTCTTGTAGATCACGATGCCCAGAAGCTTCATCTTATGCAGCGGAGTCGTGCGGTAGATCGCGCGGTTGAGCTCCGGCAGGTCGATGCCCGACTCCAATAGCTCCGCCACGATGCGCAGCGTATCCGGCGTCGTGTTGGAATAGGCGAGGTTGCCGGTGTCGGTCACGATCGCCGTGTACAGGCAGGCCGCGATCTCCCGGTCGATCGGTACCATAAGCTCCAGCAGGAGCTGGAAGATCAGCTCTCCGGTCGCCGCGACGTGGGCGACGAAGTTGTTTTTTAGGAACGCGTCGTTCGTGCGATGGTGGTCGATGTTGAGCGAAAACTGCGCGGCGTCGACCAGCGGCCTGCTCGCGCCCGTGCGGGCAATGTCCGCGCAGTCGACCGTGACGACGGCCGATGCCGCGGCAACCTTGTCCGGCGTGCGGATGGCGTCCGCGTACGGCAGGAACCGATAGATCGCGGGCACGGGGTCCTCGCAGACCACCGCGGCGCGCTTGCCGAGCCGAAGAAGGCCCGCGTACAGCGCCAGGGACGAGCCCAGCGTGTCGCCGTCGGGCGAAACATGGGCGATCAGCACGAAATCGTCGTGCGCTTTGATAAAGTCCGCCGCGGCGTTCAGCATGGCCTTCAGCTCTCCTTGTCCTGCTGCAGGTCGTTTAAAATCTTCCCGATGCGCACGCTGTACGCGATGGAGTTGTCCAGCGAGAATTTTAATTGCGGGATGCAGCGGATGCGCATGCGCCCGCCCAGCTCGCGCGCGATAAAGCCCGCCGCGTGGTTGAGCGCGTCCACCGTGCGCTCGCGCGCGGACTCGTCCTCGTCATACACGGACACCTTCAGCTTGGCGAACTTGAGGTCGTTCGTAACCTCCGCCTGCGTAATCGTGGTCATGTCCGAAATGCGCGGGTCCTTCATGTCTCGGATGATCTCGGCGACGGTCTTTTTGACCTCCTCGTTCATCCGGTCTCCCCGTATCAAAGACATCTTCCGTTACCTTTTCACTTCCTCAACGATATAGGCTTCGATCGAGTCGCCCTCCTGGATATCGTTGAATCCTTCGATGCCGATGCCGCACTCATAGCCCGCGGCGACCTCCCTGGCATCGTCCTTAAAGCGCTTAAGCGAGGCAATCTTGCCGTCGTGGACGACGATGCCGCCGCGCACGACGCGCGCCTGCGCGTTCCTTGCGATCTTGCCCTCCTGCACGTACGAACCCGCGATCGTGCCCACGCCGGACACCCTGAACACGTTGCGCACGGAGGCCGTGCCGAGTTCCGTCTCTTTAAACACGGGCTTGAACAGGCCCTTCATGGCGTTCTGCACGTCCTCGATGGCGTTGTAGATGATGCGGTACGTGCGCACGTCGACGTTCTCTTTCTCGGCCATGGCGCGCGCGCTCGCGTCCGGACGCACGTTGAAGCCGATCACGATCGCGTTCGACGCGGAGGCGAACATGATGTCCGACCCCGTGATCGCGCCCACGCCGCTGTGGATGCACTTGACGCGGACCTCCTCGTTGCTCAGCTTTTCGAGCGCCTGCTTGACGGCCTCGACCGAGCCCTGCACGTCCGCCTTGACGATGATGTTCAGGTCCTTGAGCTCGCCCTCGGCCATCTGCGTGAACAGATCGTCGAGCGAAACCTTAGACAGGTTTTTCAGCTGCGACACCTTGATCTTGTCGAGCCGCTCCTTGGCGACCTGGCGCGAGAGCTTGTCGATCTCGGCCACGTTCATGATGTCGCCCGCGACCGGGACCTCCGAGAAGCCCAGAACCTCGACCGGCATGGACGGGCCGG
>CAZKGE010000087.1:0-6745 GCA_964552065.1 uncultured Oscillospiraceae bacterium
CGAAGCTTCTCGAGTGCACGGTTTCGGGCGCGGCCGATACGGCCTCGGCAAGGAAACTTGCCAAGTCCGTGATCAACTCGCCGCTCGTCAAGTGCGCGATGTTCGGCGCGGACGCGAACTGGGGCCGCGTGCTCTGCGCGCTCGGCTACGCGGGCGTGGACATCGACGTGAACAGCGTCGGCGTGGCGTTTACCTCCGCGGCGGGGGAGATCGCCGTGTGCCGAAACGGCATGGGCGTGCCGTTCTCGGAGGAAACGGCTAAATTGGTGCTGTCGGAGGCGGAGATCAAAATCCTGGTGACGCTCGGCGGCGGGGATGCGTCGGCGACGGCGTACGGCTGCGATTTGACTTACGATTACGTGAAGATCAACGGGGACTACCGCACATGACGATCGATATTGCTTTGCGCGCCGAGGTATTGACGCAGGCGCTTCCATACATTCAGAACTACTACGGCAAGACCGTCGTCGTCAAGTACGGCGGCAGCGCGATGGACGACGACGCGGACCGCAAGGCCGTCATGGCCGACATGGTGCTATTAACGCTGGTCGGCGTCAAGATCGTGCTCGTGCACGGCGGCGGGCCGGAGCTGTCCGCGATGCTGAAAAAGCTCGGCAAGGAGAGCACGTTCGTGGACGGCCTGCGCGTGACGGATCGCGAGACCGTGGAGGTCGCGCAGATGGTGCTGGCGGGCAAGGTGAACAAAAGCCTCGTCAACCTGATCCAGAGCGTGGGCGGCATGGCCGTGGGCCTCTCCGGCGTAGACGGGCATTTGATCGAGGCTGAGACGCTCGACGAGAAGCTGGGCTATGTGGGCCGGATCGTCGCCATCCATCCCGCGCCGATCAACGACCTGCTCGAGAAGGGGTACATCCCCGTGGTCTCGACGCTCGGCTGCGACAAGGACGGCAACATCTACAACATCAACGCCGACACCGCCGCGGCGCACATCGCGGGCGCGCTCAATGCCGAGAGCCTGATCAGCCTGACGGACACGGAGGGCGTGCTCGAAGGGCTGAACGGGGCGCGGCGGCTGATCACGAACATCCGGCTTTCCGAGATCCCGAAGCTGAAGGCCGACGGCGTGATCACCGGCGGCATGATCCCGAAGCTCGAGTGCTGCGCGCACGCCGTGGAGCAGGGCGTCAAGCGCGCGTTCATCATCGACGGGCGCGTGCCGCACTCGATCCTGATCGAGATGCTGACCGACGAGGGCATCGGCACGATGGTCACCGCCTGAGGCGGGCCGGAACGACGCAGAGAGGAGAACCGCGCGTATGACGAACGAGGAGGTCGTCCGGCTGACGGACGAGAACATCATGGGGACGTACAAGCGCTTCCCGGTCGCCATCGAGCGCGGCTGCGGCGCGGCGCTTTTTGACTTTGCCGGCAGGCGGTACGTCGACTTTGCGAGCGGCATCGGCGTCTGCTCGCTCGGTTACGGGAACAAGGTCTGGCTTGCCGCGGTCACGGAACAGGCGGAAAAGCTCCCCCACGCGTCCAACCTGCTCTATACGGAGCCCGCGGCACTGCTGGCCAGGGAGCTTTGCGAGCGGACCGGCATGGCGGGCGCGTTCTTTGCCAACTCCGGCGCGGAGTCCAACGAGGGCGCGATCAAGCTTGCGCGCAAGTATTCGTTCGACAAATACGGCCTCGGCCGCAGCGCGATCGTGACGCTCGGCCAGTCGTTCCACGGCCGCACGGTGACGACGCTCGCCGCGACCGGCCAGGACGTGTTCCACAACTACTTTTTCCCGTTCACCGAGGGCTTTGCGCACGCGCGGGCAAACGATATTTCCAGCGTGCGCGACGCCTGCGCGGAGAATGTCTGCGCTGTGATGCTGGAGCTGATCCAGGGCGAGGGCGGCGTGCTGCCGCTCGAAAAGGACTTTGTCGTGGATGTCGCCGCGCTGTGCCGCGAAAAGGACGTCCTGCTGCTTGTCGACGAGGTGCAGACGGGCGTGGGCCGCACGGGCACGCTGTTCTGCTTTCAGCAGTACGGCGTCGAGCCGGACGTGGTCAGCTTTGCCAAGGGAATCGCGGGCGGCCTGCCGTTCGGCGGCATCCTCGCAAACGCGCGCTGTGCAAGTGTGCTGACCGCCGGGACGCACGCGGCGACGTTCGGCGGCAACCCGGTCTCGGCGGCGGGCGCGCTCGCGGTGCTCGGAGTTCTGACGGAGGAACTGCTCGCGGACGTTCGAGAAAAGGGCGAATACATCCGCGGCCGCATCGAAAGCATGCGATTGCGCGCCGTAACGAGCGTCCGCGGACTCGGGCTGATGGTGGGCGTCGGCGTGTCGGTGCCGCACCGCGAGGCCGTCGCTTCGCTCGTCGAGAACGGCCTGCTTGCGCTGACCGCCGGCACGGACACGATCCGCTTTTTGCCGCCGCTGACGATCACGAGGGACGAGATCGACGAGGGGCTTGAGATTTTCAACCGGACCATAGGAGGGATGTAGCATGAATCTGAAGGGCAAGAGCTTTTTAAAGCTGCTGGATTTTACCGCGGACGAGATTAAAGGCCTGCTCGACCTGTCCGCCGAGCTGAAGCTTAAGAAGAAGGCCGGCGTCCCGCACGACACGCTGCGCGGCAGGAACATCGCGCTGATATTCGAGAAGACGAGCACGCGTACGCGCTGCGCGTTCGAGGTTGCGGCGTTCGACCTGGGCATGCACGCGACGTACCTCGATCCGTCCGGCTCGCAGATCGGCAAGAAGGAGAGCATCGCCGATACCGCGAGGGTGCTCGGGCGCATGTACGACGGCATCGAGTACCGCGGATTTGGACAGGACGTCGTCGAGGAGCTGGCCCGCTGCGCGGGCGTGCCGGTCTGGAACGGCCTGACCACGGAGTTTCACCCGACGCAGGTGCTGGCGGACCTTCTGACCGTCCGCGAGCGCTTCGGGACGCTGAAAGGTATCAAGCTCGCGTACTGCGGCGACGCGCGCTACAACATGGGCAATTCCCTGATGGTCGGCTGCGCGAAGATGGGGCTGGACTTCGTCGCGTGCGCGCCGAAGAAATATTTCCAGCAGGCCGCTTTGACCGACGCCTGCCTGGAGATCTGCAAGCACAGCGGTGGCAGCATCGTGCAGACGGAAGATGTTGAAGCGGGCGTGTCCGGCGCGGACGTGATCTACACCGACGTCTGGGTGTCGATGGGCGAGCCGGTGGAGATCTGGGCGGAGCGCATCGCGGACCTTGCGCCGTACCAGGTGAACGCCGGCGTCATGAAGCTTGCCAAAGGGAGCGCGGTATTCATGCACTGCCTGCCGGCGTTCCACGATTTGAACACGGGCGTCGGCCGCGAGATGGGCGCGCGCTTTTCCCGCGACGCCATGGAGGTCTCGGACGACGTGTTCGGCGGGCCGCAGTCCGTCGTGTTCGACGAGGCCGAGAACCGCCTGCACACGATCAAGGCGGTCATGCTCGCGACGCTGTAAGGAACAGGGGGGCGAGAGAGCAGGGGCGTTGTTTCCGGTATTCTTGCCTAAAAAACTCCGTTTCCGCCCAGCGGGGCATACAAAAACATGCAAAGGGCCCGGAACCAGATGGTTCCGGGCCCTTTCGCCGCCCAACGCTGCCAAAAGGCCGCGCATCCATTTTTTTTAGCCGCCATACCGGATCAGCAGCGAAGCAAAGTCAATGCAGAACTGCATGTCCTTTACGCCCAGTTTCGCTTTATAATACCCCTTTACCGCATTGACCGCCGATACTTTTTCCAGCATAACGGCGGCTTTTGCGCCCGCGACTTCCGCGACGGACCGATAGCCCGCCTCATAAAAAGCTTTTGCCGCGACGGGTCCCACCCCGTTGATCCGGACGAGATCGCAGAGGCAGGACAGCTCGCCCATGCCGGACAAACCGCTTTCAAAGCACTCTTTCGAGGTTTTGATCCCCCGATTGTTCAGGCCGGCGACGGCGGCGTCGTCCACGCCGGGGAAGTCCGCGATGGGAACGGGCTTTTGCTCGAGGCTGCCGATCTCTCGTTTCAAGAGGACCAGATACTCCTCCGAAATGCCGGTATTTGCCGCGAGAGCCGCCAACTTCTGCGGCGCGGAAAGCTGCTTTTTCAGCTGCGCGATGTTCATGATATTCTGCTTTTCGATGACCTCAAAGTTGCGGTCGATGTTTTGCAAAAGCATCCTGCGGCCCGGCAAAAGATCCCGGCGTTTCAGCAATTCTTTATACTCCGGAACGGATAATGCGGCGGAGTCCAGATTGTATAGCACGCTCCCACATCCCTTTCGCAAAATATTAAAAATGCTATTGTAAAACCTGACGTTCCCGAGGCGTCAAAACGCAAAACTGCTTGGTAACGGGCGCTTTTTTGTCCGCCGTGTGCATGCTGTCCGCTTCAAATCGCGCAAAAACGCGTCCAACGATGCTGCGCCTTTGTGCAGCGCCCGAGGGGGCGCTTCATGGGGTGCGCCCGTATAGTCCGTTTATAAATTCGTATATTTCGGCATTCACCTGATCGGGATTGTCTCCGTTTGAGAAATGCGCCGCATTCCTTATGATATGGAGCGAATAACCTTCCTTCTTCGACCAGGCTTGGCAATATTGCCTGACCTTTCCGGTTTTATCGAACTCGCCCAGCAGAATCAATACCGGAAAAGAAAAGCGGACGTCCTTGTTTTCCTTTGGGAATACGCCATAGGCAATATCCATCTGTTCGATGATTTGCGCTTTTGTGAGCGGCGCGAGCATCCCCATCATCTTGCCGTAGGAATATCTCGTTTTGGAAACGGATTTTGCCATACTTTTCCGCAAAAAGTCTTCTGAAAAGCATTTTGCCATTGGAGCAGCCTGCTTCAGCCACCAAATATCCGTCTTTGAGTAATAGCAAAGGCCGTAAGGCGTGGTGTCCAGCGCAATGAATCCCTCCACCTTTTCAGGATAACGAAACGCAAACTCCTGGCTGGGATAACCGCCCATGGACATACCGACCAATACGACCGTTTCAATCTTTTCTTGTTCCAATATTCCCCGCAGGTCATCCGCGCAGTTTTTATATGTAAAATCCGAATATGGGCGGGAAAGGCCGTGCAGAGGGACGTCCCATGTAATCACCGTATACTCTTGTTTAAAGCGCTCTGTCTGCTTTTCAAACATAGAGTGGTTGGCGGTTAATCCATGCGTGAAAACAATACATTTTGCATGCGGATTTTCATGGCGGTCAATCCAGTAATGAACAACGCCCCGAATTGACTTTAACTCTTTGTTTTCCACCTTGCAGCCTTCGCCTCCGTATGCTCTCAGAAGCGGTTCTTTGCGCCCACAAATTGGCCCCGGACGGACAGCTCACCACAAATCGTCCGCGCTTGAGCAGAGTGCCCGTACTTGAGGACACACAACATCTGAACAAATAATAGCCTGTCGGGGCCTTTATGGCAAGCGCCGCAGAAATAATCCGCACAGAATTACACAAGAAGGTCGTGCGCGCGCCAATCAATGCGTAAAAAATGCTGCGCTTCGTGTTGCACCAGTGAAACAGCCCACAAAAATGTTGTCCCGTATGAATTGCAAGAACGGATTGGTTGGCGGAAATCTGCCCGCAGTCCAAAATGGTATGGTATGATGATACCATACACCGGAAAACGGAGGATATGATCGAATGGAACACGGAGGACCGCGCATGCCTTCCCCTCCGAGCGAGGCAAGCGAGAAGCTGAAGGAGCCGAAGCCGCAGTCGCTGCGGGAGGTGCCCTCTTTTCTAAAGCGGCTCGTCCGCAAGTTCTTTTTCAGATTGTTCTACATATTTCGGATCGTATGGGACACGAAGCCCTGGATACTGCTCGTCATGGTGTTTATGGCTCTGTTTAACGGCGTGTCGCCCGTCATCACCGCGTATATCGCTTCCTCCCTGCTCAACGCGCTGGCATCCGCGTACACCGCCGCCGTCAACGGCCTGGAAAACGAGTTTCCCACGGTGATGGGCCTGCTGATCCTGCAGTTTGGGTTCATGTTCGCGGACCATCTGATCAACAGCGTCAACCGGGTCCTGACGCGCGTCTCCAACGAGCTCGTCGGCAATCAGGTCAATTTAAAGATTATGAACAAGGCGAAGGAAATCGACCTGGCCAGCTTCGACCGCCCCGAATTCTACGAAAAGCTCGAGAACGCGAGCCGCGAGGCGTCCAACCGCCCGATTCAGATTACGAACTCGGCGTTCACCATCATCAGCACGCTGATCAGCATCGTCACGTTTATCGTGATTCTGCGGGCCGTCAGCCCGGCGGCGCCTTTAATCATCATTGCGCTCGCCATTCCGTCCGCGATCATCAACTTTATCTACCGCCGCAAAAACTTCCTGTATGTGCGCCGCCGCTCGAAGGACCGCCGGCAGATGAACTATTATTCCGGCCTGCTGACGGACAAGGATCTGGCCAAGGAGGTCCGCATATTCGGGCTTTCGGACCTGTTCATAAAGCGGTATCAGGAAACGTTTACGCGCTACTTTACGGGATTGCGCAAACTGTTCACCGCCGAGGGAACATGGACGGTGGCAACGACCGTGGCGACAATCGCCGTCAACTGCGCGCTGTTTTTGCTGATCGCGCGGCGCGTCAGCGCGGGCGAACTGGAGATCGGCGCCTACGCCCTGTACACGGGCGCGCTCAACTCGATCGCGAGCGGCATCGCGACTCTGATCTCAACAACCGCCTCGATCTACGAGGGCACGCTGTTCATCGACAACATGATCGAGTTTATGGCGGAAAAACGTACCGTCGTGCCGCGCCT
>CAZKGE010000087.1:6845-8552 GCA_964552065.1 uncultured Oscillospiraceae bacterium
TACGCGGTCGAGGAGCTGTACCGCATATTCGGCATCATATTCCAGGATTTCGGCAAATACGCGGTGAACGTCAAGGAGAACATCGCGTTCGGCGAAATCGACAAGCCGGTCGACGAGGGGGAGATCCATTTGGCCGCGGTGCAGAGCAACGCCGACGCGTTCATTCAAAGCCTGCCGAATCGATATGACACGCCTTTGATGCGGATATTTGAGGAAAACGGCATGGAGCTCTCGATCGGGCAGTGGCAGAAGCTCGCCGTCGCGCGCGCGTTCTACAACGATTCCGACATCCTGATTCTCGACGAACCGACCGCCTCGCTCGACGCGCTCGCGGAACAGGAGATTTACAACCAGTTCGACACGCTGCGCAAGGGCAAAACGACGATTTTCGTTTCCCATCGCCTCTCGAGCGCGACGGTGGCCAATAAGATCGTCGTGCTGGAGAACGGACGCGTCATCGAGCAGGGCAACCATTCCGAACTGATGCAAAAACGGGGGCATTACTGGGAGCTGTTCACGACGCAGGCAAAGCGGTATCTTACGCTCGAACCGGAGGATCGGCCGGCGGAATAGTGCGGTTCGCGCGGAGCAATCGCGGGGGATTCTTCCGCAACTAAAAACAGCCGCAACAAAAATAGCACCGGAGTCGTCCCGGCGCTGCCTGCTGTTTTTTGTCCTCCGGTCACCGGATTTCCTGCTCGAGCCCTTCAAACAGGGGCGAATTGAAGAACTCCCGCACGGAGATATCGAGACCGTCGCAAATCCGCTGCAACGAAATGACCCCGGGACTTTTGCTCTTTTGATTCAGCATGCTGTATATCGTTGACGGGGAAACCCCCGCCGAATTTGCAAGGGCATTTATTGTCAATCCACGCTCCTCGCAGATTTGGGAGATTCGCCGGGCAACCGCTTGCTTTGCATTCATATGGACCTCTGATTGCGATGTATCGAAAATAGAGTTTATAAAAAATCGCTCTACTATGAGTGGGATATATCCCTAACAGCCAAAAACGTGTTATTATAATTGGGATATATCCTAGACACAACCATTTTCCGATCATGGAGGTGCAATCCGTGGCCAAGAAAATCGATTTTGAGGCTATAGTCGCACAAATTGCCAGGAAATACGGCACAACGCCGCAGGAGGTAAAGCTGAGCATGCAGCAAGCGCTGGACGAAGGACGGAACAGCCCGGACCCGGCCGTCCAATCGATATGGCGCTCTATCCCCAGCGAGGGGGAGACGCCGACGTTGGACGAGACGGTCGTTTTTCTTGTAAAGCGGCTGGGTGAGCAGACAAATCGGAGCTAAACGCGAGGCGGCGGCAGAGAATTCTGCCGCCGCCTGTTCGCTTCGGTTGCCTGTTGTCCGGACATTGCGGAGAGATAAAAACCCCTGAAAACATGTGTTTTCAGGGGTTTGTGGCGAAGGCCGGGGGATTCTCCGCTCCGCTTGCGGGCTGCTTGCGCTCCGCGCCGCGCAGCCGTGCGGCGGCGCTCCCCTGCCGCTAAAAACGCCGCGCCGCGGCGTTTTCTTGCCGCGGCTTCGAATCCCTCCGAATTATCGGCCAAACGGAAAGCCACCCATTTGGGTGGCTTTCCGTTTGGCGGAGGGCCAGGGATTCGAACCCTGGGTCCCTTTAGGGGACACGGCATTTCGAGTGCCGCACGATCGACCACTCTGACAACCCTCCGTGTATGCGCGGGA
>CAZKGE010000088.1:0-8217 GCA_964552065.1 uncultured Oscillospiraceae bacterium
ACGCAATATGCGATGCGGCGGTATTCCCATCGATGGTCATGGTTTTTGCCATTTGAAATGGATCCTCCTTGTGTATTCTAGACTCGCAAAAGCCCGATTCTTTCCAAAACATTATTATAGCCCGCGCGTCCGCCCGCTGTCAATTCGACAGGGCCGCCGTTTGCAAGTTTTTTGCAAGATTTCCTTCATTGGAAGGAAAATCCCAGGGCCGCGCGGCGGCAAATACGCCGAACCGGCAGGACGGGGCCGTCACGGCAGGAAACCTGAGCCCTTTTGGCGGCAGGGCCTGCCCGTTTCCCGTTGCCTCGCCCGCGCCGGAGGGTTGTCCGCGCAGCGGCCGCGCAGAAGGGGCGCGGGCGCGCGGTGCGGACCGCTTGCGCCAGCTTGCTTCTTTGCCTTTGCCGCACCTATTTCCCCTTGCCAAAACCCGCAAACGCCCGGACGGGGACGCCGCTGCGGCCGGTCCGCGCGACGGGGAAACAGAGCTGGTCCGGGTTCGACCGCGCGATCAAACGCAGCTTGAACGGGTCGACGCGCATCGCCGTGTCCGCCGAAACGGCGTACTCCGACCCGAGCGCGCCGATGTCCGCGCGCGTAATGCGGTCTTTTTGAGGCTTCATAGAGGTCCTCCTTTTGCGGGTTTTTGGGGTACGGGGGTTACGGGGTTTTTGCGGATCGTTGCGAGGGCTCCCGCCAAAGGGGGAAACCCCCTTTGGAAACCCGATCCGTTTGCCGGATTTCCACGGGATTCCAAAGGGACGTGTCCCTTTGGCGGAGGTTTGGAGGCAGAGCCTCCAACGTATCCCTTCGTGAGGGCGGAGCCCTCGCAAAAACGCGGAGGCCCTATGGATATGTCAAAAAAGCTGGCGGTGCTTTTTCCGGGAACGGGCTACACCTGTGATAAGCCGCTGCTGCGCGTCTGCGCGGAAGCGTATGCGGCGAAGGGGTATGAGGTCGTACCGCTTTCATACGGCGGGCTCGATTTTCGGGCGATGGAAACGATTGCGGAGGCTGTTGACGCGGCCGCGGCGGCCGTGCGCGGCCAAGTCGCCGCGCTCGGCGCTTCCGGCTGCGCGGACGTCGTATTCGTCGGCAAGAGCCTCGGCACGCTGGTCGCGCCGCGGCTGGACGCGGAGCTGGGCGTCGGTGCGCGGCATCTGTGGCTGACGCCGACCGCCGACGCGCTGCCGTATCTCGCGCGGGGAACGGTCCGCGTGTTTGCGGCGGCCGTCGGCAGGCTTGATTCGCATGTGGACGTTGCCGCGCTGACCGCGCTGTGCGCGGACCGCGGCGTGCGCTGCGCGGTGTTTGCGGGCGCGGGCCACAGCCTCGAGCGCGACGGCGATGCGGTAAGGAACGCGGCGATTTTGGACGCGGTGGCCGCTTTGTGCGGTTGACGCGCCGCGCCGTACGGCAGACTTAGAGAAAAATGGCGTTGTGAAAGGATGGAAAAGCGGAAATGTCGTCGGTGAAGGAACGGTTTTTGCGGTATGTCAAAATCGACACGCAGTCGCAGGACGGCGCGGAGTGCGTGCCGAGCACGAAGAAGCAGTTTGATCTGGCAAGGCTCTTGAATTGCGAGCTGGCCGAGCTGGGCGCGGAGGATGTGCGGCTGTCGGAGCAATGCTACGTGACCGCCACGATCCCGGCAAACGACGCGTCAAAGCGCGAGGTCGTCGGCCTGATCGCGCACATGGACACGTCCGACGCCGTCAGCGGCGCGAATGTCCGTCCCATCCTGACAAAAAACTACGGCGGCGGCGACATCGCGATGGACAACGGCCGCGTGCTCTCGCCCGACGACTACCCGGCGCTGCTGAATCATGTCGGCGAGGAGGTCATCTGCTCCGACGGCGGCACGCTGCTCGGCGCCGACGACAAGGCGGGCGTAGCGGAGATTATGGCGCTGTGCGAGCGGCTGCTCGCCCCCGGCGCAAAAAAGCACGGCAGGATCCGTATCTGTTTTACGCCGGACGAGGAGGTCGGCCGCGGCGTGGACGGGTTCGACGTGCCCGCGTTCGGCGCGGACTTTGCCTACACCGTGGACGGCGGCGCGCTCGGCGATCTAAACTACGAGAACTTCAACGCCGCGTCCGCGAGCGTGAAGTTTTACGGCGTCAGCATCCACCCCGGCAGCGCCAAGGGGCGTATGAAGAACGCGATGCATGTGGCAATGGAGCTGTTTTCGCTGCTGCCGCGCGGCATGGACCCTTCGCTCACCGACGGGTACGAAGGCTTTTTCCACCTCGAGCGCTTCAGCGGCCGCGTCGACGAAGCGGCGGCGCTGTACCTCATCCGCGACCATGACCGCGACAGGTTCGAGCGAAAGAAGCGGCTGTTTTTGTCCGCCTGCGCATTCCTCAACGACAAGTACGGCGCGGGCACCGTCGAGGCGACGGTCACGGACGGCTATTTCAACATGAAGGAGCAGATCGACTCGCGCCTCGTCGAGCTGGCCAAGAACGCGATGCTGGCCGCCGGCGTCACGCCCAGGGTCGCGCCGATCCGCGGCGGCACCGACGGCTCGAAGCTCTCCTATATGGGTCTGCCCTGCCCGAACCTCTGCACCGGCGGATACAACTTCCACGGCCGGTACGAGTTCATCACCACCGAGTCGATGGAAAAGGTCGTGGATATTTTGGAGGAGCTTGTGACGTCGCCGGAGTGAGGGGAGCCGGGGGATGCGGCAGGTACGGCAAGGGCTCTGCCCCTGCACCCCGCCAAAGGGATTCTATCCCTTTGGAAACCCGCAGGAAAGCAGGCAGGGCGAATTGGGATTCCCAAGGGACGTGTCCCTTTGGCGGGTGTTTGAGGGCAGAGCCCTCAACGTCCCTCTCCGTTTCTTTCGTTTTCTCCAAAAACCAAAGCGCCGCGGGCAACCCCGCGGCGCTTTTGCTTCGTATGATTCGTGCGAATCCCGTCTCCCGCTACGCGCGCTTTACCGGTATGCGCAGCACGGTGCGCAGTTTCTCCGGCGCGGTTTTGCGCGGGTCGCCGAGGTAGATTTCGTGATGCCATCGCGCGTCGGAGTAGTCGGCGGCGAGCCCGTTTTCTCCGATGAATTCATACATGCGCGCCATGGTCGCGGGCTCATCGTCGTAGGGCCCTGTGTGCATGCACTGCACCGACAGCCCCTCGGCAAACACCGTCAGCCGCGCGCCGGCGGGGTCGAGGCCCTTCTTTTTGCGCACGGCTTCGCCGGCCGTTTCGAACACCGCCTGCGTGACGAACTCCGGTTGCCGGATCAGTGCGGCGAACACGAACTCGTCCTTATGCGCAAGGTCCAGCTCGCCCGGCTTTCCCCCTTTTGTCCGCCACAGCCCCTCGAGCGGCGGCACGACGTATTCATAATAGCCGTCGGGCATGTTTCCGCCCATTTTGCTCATCTTGATCGTGTAGCTCAGCGCGTACAGCAGGTCCACCGCGCGGAAAAACGAGCCGCTTTCCTCGTTCGGATCGCCCTCGTCGTCGACCGCGATGAACGTCATCGCCGGCACGTCGATCAGCGCGGGCTTTGCCTTGGGCAGGTACAGGTCGGGATACGCTTTTTTAAAATCGAGCGCGCCGGCCATAGAAAGAGCTCCTTTCTATATTCGTTACGTTGGAATTTTCTGTGGGGGCTTTGCCCCCATGCCCCCACCAAAGGAACACGTCCCTTTGGAAACCCAACAAAAATATGTTTGTGAAAGTGCCTGCGCATCTTTTGCTTTTTTTCTTTAAGATAAAGAAGCGGGTGCTTGAGGGGGCCGAAGCTGAGCGCCGCCTGTGGCGGGTAAAGCGAGGCATTAGGCCCAGTGAGCAAGGGAGCACAGGCCCAAAGGGGCGTGTGTGACCATTGCGAACTGTGGGGAGCCCTCAACGTATCCTCCATATCCGTCGTATCCGCCGTACCCGTCGTACCCCTCCGTCCCCTTTACAAACGAACCTCTTCCGCCTTTTCCGCGCCCGACAGATCGGGCAGCAAAGCCAGGAACGCGTCGACCTGTTCGGCGCTGCGGCCGACGAACGCGGCGGGGTCGAGAAGCGCGTCGATCTCGGCGCCGGTCAGCGGGAACGCGGGGTCGCCCTTGAGCCGTTCGAGCAGGTCGCAGGGCTCGCCCGCGCGCAGGCGTGCCACGGCCGCCATGGAATGCGTGCGGATGCGCTCATGCAGGATTTGGCGATCGCCGCCGCGCTTGACCGACTCCATGAGCAGGTTCTCGGTCGCGAGGAACGGCAGATGCTCGGCCAGGTGCTTATTGATGATCGCCTCGTTGACGACGAGGCCGCCGGACACGTTCTGCGCGAGGCGCAGGATCGCGTCGGCCGCGAGGAAGGCCTCAGGCAGCGCGATGCGGCGGTTGGCGGAGTCGTCGAGCGTGCGCTCGAGAAACTGCGCGGACGCGGTCAGGGGCGCGTTGAGCGCGTCGACCATCACGTATCTAGCGAGCGAGCAGATGCGCTCCGAGCGCATCGGGTTGCGCTTGTAGGCCATCGCGGACGAGCCGATCTGGCCCGTCTCAAACGGCTCCTCGATCTCGCCGAGGTGCTGCAGGATGCGGATGTCGCCCGCAAAGCGATAGCAGCTCTCGGCGACGCCGGAGAGCGCGGAGAGGATACGCGAGTCGAGCTTTCGCGGATAGGTCTGCGCGGAGACGGGGAACAGGGAGACAAAGCCGAACTCGGCGGCAAGCATCGCGTTCATGCGGTCGATCTTTTCGCCGTCGCCGGCAAACAGCTCGAGAAAGCTTGCCTCCGTGCCGGTCGTGCCGCGGCAGCCGAGAAACGGCATCGTTTCGATCAGCCGCGTGATTTCGGCAAGGTCGAAGAGCAGGTCCTGCGCCCACAGCGCGGCGCGCTTGCCCACGGTCACGGGCTGCGCGGGCTGCAGGTGCGTGTAGCCGAGCGTCGGCAGCGCGCGGTATTGCTTGGCGAACGCGGCGAGGTTTTGAATCGCGCCGAGCAGCGCCGCGCGGATGTGGACGAGCGCGTCGCGGTAGAGGATGAGGTCGGCGTTGTCGGTGACATAGCAGCTCGTCGCGCCGAGGTGGATGATCGGCGCGGCTTCGGGCGCGGCCAGCCCGTACGCGTGGATGTGCGCCATCACGTCGTGGCGCACCACGCGCTCGCGCGCTTCGATCGCGTCAAAGTCGATGTCGTCGATGTGCGCTTCGAGCGATGCGACCTGCTCCGCGGTCACGGGCAGGCCGAGCGCGTGTTCGGCGCGCGCGAGCGCGGTCCAGAGCCGGCGGAACGTGACCGCGCGCGTCCTTGCGGAGAACAGGGAAAGCAGCTTTTCCGACGCGTAGCGCGACGCGAGCGGGCTCTCGTATGCTTCGCGCCCGCTCATCGGTAGATGATCTCCTCGCGGTTCGGACCGACGGACACGTAGGCGATCGGACGGCCCATGCGCTTTTCAAGATAGAGCACGTAGTCCTGCGCGGTCTTGGGCAGGTCGGAGAATTTGCGGATATGCGAGATCGGCTCGCCCCAGCCCGGCAGCGTTTCGAACACGGGCCTGGCGCGCGCAAGGAGCGGCGTAAACGGGAACTCCTCCGTGACCACGCCGTCGATCTCGTAGCCGGTGCAGACCGGAATCTTGTCGAGGTAGCCCAGCGTATCGAGCTTGGTCAGCGCCACGCAGGACACGCCCTGAATTTTGAGGCCGTAGCGCGTGGCGACGAGGTCGAACGGGCCGACCCTGCGCGGCCGGCCGGTCGCCGCGCCGTACTCGCCGCCCGCCTCGCGCAGAAGGTGCGCCTGCTCGCCGGACCATTCGGACACGAACGGGCCCTCGCCCACGCAGGTCGAGAACGCCTTCACGACGCCGACCACCTTGTCCACCTTAATGTCCGGCACGCCCGCGCCGATGGGCGCGTAGGCAGCCAGAGGCGAGCTCGACGACGTGTAGGGGTAGATGCCGAAGTCGATGTCGCGCATCGTGCCGAGCTGCGCCTCGAACAGGACCTTTTTGCCCGCGTGGTAGCCCGCGCGGATAAACTCGCCCGCGTCGCAGATATAGGGAATCAGCTCGCCGCCAAACGTGTCGAGCCAGGCTTTCATGTCACTAAAGGCGAACGGCTTCTCGCCATACACGCGCTCGATCGTGAGGTTCTTCCACGCGAGGATGCCCTTTAACCGCTCGTCGAGCGATTCGGGGTAACGGAGCTCCCCGAGCTGCACGCCCTTCTTCAGGTATTTATCGCTGTATACCGGCGCGATGCCGCGCTTGGTGGAGCCGTATTTTTGGTCGGCAAGCCGCGTCTCCTCGAGCGCGTCCTGCGCCTTGTGGAACGGGAACACGACGATCGCGCGGTCGGAAAGCTTGAGGTTTTCGGGCGAGATGGCGATGCCCGCGGCACGGAGCTTTTGAATCTCGCCGACGAGGTGCTCGAGGTCGATGACCGTGCCGTTGCCGAGCACGTTGACGACGTTCTTGTGGAATATGCCGGACGGGATCAGGTTCAGCGCGAACTTGCCGAACTCGTTGACCACGGTGTGCCCGGCGTTGGAGCCGCCCTGGTAGCGCACGACGATGTCGTAGTCGCGCGCCAAGAGGTCGATCATGCGCCCTTTCCCTTCGTCGCCCCAATCGACGCCGACGATCGCACAGGTTTCCATAGGGTACCTCCTTTGTATTGCGGGATAGAACTAGTATGCCGCGCTTTTTATGGGTTTTCGTACCCGTCTGTCGCGCGGCGGCAGGCAAAAACTGCCTGTCCGGAAGGGGGAACACAGATTTATATTATATCACCGCGGCCTAAAATGCGCTATGAAAAACGTTCGTTTGTGCTATAATAAAAAAAATACCGCAGTTCGGAGCGTATAAACGATGCATTGCACAAGAACCATCGCCCCCGATCTTTTTTACGTAGGCGGCAGCGACCGCCGGCTTCAGCTTTTCGAGAGCGCGCACCCAATCCCGCGCGGCATGTCGTACAATTCCTATCTGCTGTTCGACGACAAAACCGTGCTGTTCGACACCGTGGACCACGCCGTTGCGCCGGTGTTCTTCGAGAACCTCGCGTTCGGGCTGGCCGGCCGGCCGCTCGACTATGTCGTGGTCACGCATATGGAACCGGACCACGCCGCGACGCTCGGCGAGCTCGTGCTGCGCTATCCTTCGGTCAAAATCGTGTGCAACGACAAGTCGCTCGCGATGATCCGCCGCTTCTTTAGGTTCGACGCGGACAGCCGCGCCGTGCTGATGAAGGAGGGCGACGCGCTCGAGACCGCGAACCACCGGTTCCGCTTCTACATGGCGCCGATGGTGCACTGGCCGGAGGTGATGGTCGCGTTCGACGAGAATACCGGCACGCTGTTCTCGGCCGACGCGTTCGGCACGTTCGGCGCTTTGTCCGGCAATCTGTTTGCCGACGAGGTGGACTTTGCGCGCGATTGGCTCGACGACGCGCGCCGGTACTACGCCAACATCGTCGGCAAGTACGGCCCGCAGGTGCAGGCGCTGCTGCGTAAAGCCGAGTCGCTCGACATTCGCCTGCTCTGCCCGCTGCACGGGCCCGTCTGGCGCGAGAACATCGGCTGGTATGTCGACAAATACCGCCTCTGGGCCGCGTACGAGCCGGAGGAGACCGCCGTGCTGATCGCGTTTGCGTCGGTGTACGGGCATACCGAGAACGCCGCGGACATCCTCGCGCGCGACCTTGCCGAGCGCGGGGTGAAGAATATCCGGCTTCTCGACACGTCGTACACGCACATGTCGCACATCGTGTCGGAATCGTTCCGCTGCAGCCACATCGTCTTTGCGGCCCCGACCTATAACGCGGGCGTGTTTATCAGCATGGAGAACCTGCTCTCCGACCTTGTTTCGCATAACTTCCAGAACCGCACCGTCGCCCTGATCGAGAACGGCACCTGGGCCCCGACCGCGGGCAAGGGCATGCGCGAGAAACTTTCGCAGCTCAAACGAATGACCATACTCGAGAACACGGTTTCGATCCCGTCCGCGCCGAACGCGGACACCGCCGCCGCGCTCGCCGCGCTGGCGGACGAAATCGTGCGTTCGATGGGGAATAACGAATAAAGGAGGCATGAGGATGGACAAATACGTATGCGACGTCTGCGGCTATGTGTATGACGAGGCCGCAGGGGAACCGGAGAACGGAATCGCGCCCGGCACGAAGTGGGAGGACCTCCCCGACGATTATGTCTGCCCGCTGTGCGGCGTGACGAAGGAAAGTTTCTCCAAGCAGTAAGGGGAAAACCCAAAATACACAA
>CAZKGE010000088.1:8227-8551 GCA_964552065.1 uncultured Oscillospiraceae bacterium
GTATGTAACTGGATGGCATGCGGGCCGGCATTCAGCCGGCCCGCATGCCTCCCGGGAAGCCGGCGGCCTCGCCCCATCGGCGCGGCAGGGGCCCCTTTGTGCGGCTGGTCGCTCCGGGCGCGTCCGAAGCGGGGCGGGCAAAACCGTCGCGCGGCTTCCCTTCCTGCCGCCAAGGATTTATGCCGAGGCGGGTCCTCCCTACAGGAAACAGCAACCGCCGGGGGTCGCCCCGGCGGTGTTTGCGTTGTGCGGGGAGGGGGGCGATGAGGGGTACGTTGAGGGCATTGCCCTCGCGAAAGGGTACGTTGGGGCTCTGCCTCCAAG
>CAZKGE010000089.1:0-8281 GCA_964552065.1 uncultured Oscillospiraceae bacterium
CCCGTCGCGACCTGGAAGCGGCATTTTTTAACGCGCGAAACGTCGAAGTTCCACGCGTCCATAAACAGCATCGCCGTGATCGAAAACCCCCTCTCCTCCATGCGCCGGATAAAAAAGTCCCACTCGTCGGCGTCGCCGCCGTACGCCGCGCCCCAGCGCCGCGCCGTGTATTCGCGCGCGGACGCGACCGCGTCGCGGTTGCAGCAGCAGGCGCCGTCGCCCGGGCCCGTGATCGGCGTGATCGAGCCGTCCGGATCGATGAGAAAATTGCCGTAGAGCGCGCACCGGCAGCTTCCGCTGGCGGTCGGCAGAAAGTCGGCGCGAGAGAGGCGGAACCTGCTCTGCACCTCGAGCGCGCGGATCAGCTCCGGCAGGGTAAAATGCGCCCCGCCCGCGTTATCCGGATACCTGCCCATCTGCGCCGCGGGCAGAAAATGAATGCCGCGCACATTCGGCATGCGGGCAATCGCAAAGTCCAGCGTCGCGCCGAGGTTCTTCGTGTTCACGCCCGGCACGAGCGCCATGGTCAGCACGACCGGCAGCCCCGCGCGCGCGCAGTTGTCCAACGCCGCGCATTTTGCCTGAAACAGCGGCTTCCCGCGGAGCGCGCGGTAGATGCCGTCGTCCGTGCCGTCGAACTGCAAAAACACGCAGTCCAGCCCCGCCGCGCGAAGCTTCCCCGCCAGCTCCGGTTCCGCGGCCAGCCGCAGGCCGTTCGAGTTGATCTGCACGTACGGGAAGTCCGCGCGCTTGACGTGCGCAACGAGCACGTCGAGGTCGTCGCGCTCGGCGGGCTCGCCGCCGGAGAGTTGCAGGTTGAACGGCGACGAGGGCTTCTTTTGCTTCAGAAATTCCAGCAGCTCGTCGAACTGCCCGACCGGCATATCGTCCGTGCCGCTCCCCGCATCCGCAAAGCACAGCGGACAGCCGAGGCCGCAGCGCTTCGTAACCTCGATCAGCACGCAGCAGGCCTCCTGCGCGTGCTGTCCGCACAGCCCGCAGTCGAACGGACAGCCGAGGCGCGAAATCGTGTCCGGCGAATCGGGCTTTTTATTTTGTTCCTCGCTCAACCAGTCGGAAAGCGCGGGCGCGCCGCGCCAGACCGCGGCGCGAAACGTCCCGTGCTCGGGGCATTCGCGAGTTAAATATACATCCTTGCCGTCGGCCTCGTAGCGCGCCGGAAGCCGCCTCAGGCAGACCGGGCAGATGCTGCATGTTTCGTTTTCCATCGCTGTCATCCTTCCGGACCGGCTTTTGCTCCGCTTTATCCGCCGCAGCCGGCCCGAAGACGCCGATTGTGCCGACCGGAACGCGTTTTGCGTCCCGCGCGGGAACTTTCACATGGAAACCGCGCGGATTCCGGCCGACGTCGTGGCCGCGCGGCGCGGTTCTCGCCTGTTTCGTCCCGCAGACGGAAACTGCGCGGATCCCGGCCGGCAGCGCGGCCACGCTGGCATCCCCCTTATTTTCTCTCCCCCACGAAGACCGCACGGATTTCGGCCGGCGGCGCGACCGCATAGCACGGTTTCCATATCTGATCTCGCAGGCGGGGCCTCGCGGATTCCGGGCTGCCGGACAATAAGGCGGCGCGGTTTTCGCCTATTTCATCTCTTCGAGCGGAAGCCACACGATCCCCAGCGGCAATGCGGCCGCGCAGGGCGGTTTTCGCTATTTCGTTTCCCACACGGAGACCGCGTAGCCGAGCTTGAGTCCGGCCGGCGCGGCGCGTTGGCAGCCGCCCGCCATCTCGCATAAAAACGCGTCCACGGAGCCGAATTCCATCACCAGCATGGCAAGAAAGCTCGTGAACGCGTCCGTTTCGTCGCTGTGCGCGACGTTCGTAAATCCCGCCTTACCCAGCAGCGCCGCCAGCGCGTCCGGCGCAAGCAGGCCGTTTGCGCAGGTCACGGCGGCCACCGGGGAGCCCGAAACGCCGCGAGGATACAGCTCGCACAGGATCAGCTTGCCGCCTTGGTTAAGCGCGGCGCGGGCGGCAGCGAAAAACGCTTCCTTGTCCGCGAGCAGGCTCAGCACGCACTCGAGCAACAACGCGTCGTAGGTTCCCACAATTTGATGCGCGTCTCCAAGCCGGACATATGGCGAGTCCGCGAGCCGCACAAGCTTTTCGGACGCGTCGACGCCGTACGCGTCGTAGCCGCTCTCGCGCAAAAGGCGCACCGTCCTGCCCGCGCCGCAGCCCACGTCCAATATGCGCGCACCCGGCGCGAGGTTCGCCAGCCCAACCGCGCGCAGAGTCAGCGCCGCGCCGCCCGGATGCACAGAAAAGTCCGTCGCAGCCAGCAGCGCGTCGTTCTCGTACAGCGCGTTCACTTCTCCTCCAGCGTGCGCTCCACCTCGCCGATTTTGCCGAGCGCGAGCGATTCGGGGATGTAGATCTGCCCGCAACGAGGGCACGCGAGCACCTTCGTGGGAAAGTCGCTCTTGAGGTATTTTGCGCGCACCTCCCGGGGCTCGAGCTCGCGGTCGCAGTGCTCGCAGCGGATGCGCTCGTCGTTTGCGATCGCGGGGGTCGATTGCATGCTCATACGCTTGCCTCCGAAATATCCACGCGGTGGCTGTAGGCGTTGAACACCTCGTAGCCGCCGCCGCGCTTTTGGTACTCCACCCAGTACGTCACGATGCCCGGGCGCAGGCTCGCAAAAAGATGCCCGTCCGCGGGCCGGACAAGCCGCCTGCCGGTCGACTCCGCCTCGGCGATCACGCGCCGGATCGTCTGCTCCGTGATCAATCGGTCCTCGAGCAGCGCGCGCACGTCTTCGGGAATGACGAGCGCGGGCCCTTCGTCCGCGGGAAACGCTTTCGGCGTCTCACCGTAGAGGCGCAGAACGCCCGCCGCCGCGCGCAGGCGGTTCGCGTTCTTTTCCGAGATCGACGCGCCGCGCCGTTCGTAATCCGCCGCCCCGTCCTCGCCAAACAGCACGTTCAGCACGTGCACGCCGGGCTTGCCGGCACGCCGGAGATAGTCGCGGCAGACGCTGCAATACGATACGAACGGCAGCCCGCTTTCGGCGGCGCGCGCTTCGATCATGCGATTGGCCACGTCCCTATCGCCGTAGAACACGAGCCCGCCGTAGCCGCAGCAGCGCGTTTTATCGCGCGACATGGCCAGCTCCTCGATTTCGTAGCCGCAGCGCGACAGGAGCTTTCGCACGCCGTCAAGCGTATCCGCCTCGCCGCGCGCGGTGCAGCTGTCGTGCACGGCAACGCGCCGCGGGCGGCGGGCCGCCTCCGGCAGCGCGCGCTCCGCCAGGAACGCGTAAAGCGAGATCACCGGGACGCCCTCGGCCTTGAGCTGCTTGACGCAGGTCGGGCAGCTCGCGATCAGCGTGGGGTTGCCGAGACGCTCAAGCTTCCCGCGGATGCCCGCCACGGTCTCGGCGTACAGCGCGGAGCGGCCCGCCCAGTCCGCGGGCGCGCCGCAGCAGCCGAGCACGATGCCGGTCTCAGGCTCGAGCGATAATAGGTGCGCATATGTCTTGGGCACGAGCTCCGGCAGGCTCGCGGCGAGCTGGCAGCCCGGGAAAAACGCGAACAGGCTCCGCTCCCGCCCCGGCGCGTTGCGGCACAGCGCGGCCTCGTCGGAGTTACTAAACAGCATGTCGCGCACGGGAAAATCATAGATCGCCTCAGAGAGGTCGCCCTTGTCCGCCATCGCGGCGCGGCCGTCGTGCACGACGCGGTCCATCGGGATGCCGTTCGGGCAGAGCCTGCCGCACAGGCCGCACATGCTGCAGGCCACGAGCAGGTTCTTGCCGGAGCGCACGCCGTCGCGCAGGAGCGAAATCGTGTTGGCGATCTCGCGGATGTACAGCCGCGGGTATTTATCGAACTTTTGCAGGAACGCGCATTCGCGCACGCAGATCATGCAGCGGCACTGCATGCAGCGCGCGGCCTCGACCTTTGCGTCCGCGTCCGAATAGCCGTCCTCGGGCTCCGGAACCGCGGGCACGGGCCCGACGCCGTCCGTCGGCGTGATCAGCCCGGTCTCGTACGCGTCCTCGTTCACGCGCATCGCGGTCAGCGAGATGCCCTTGGCGAGCCGCTCCATGCCGATGGCCGCGCGCTTGCCGGCGCACAGCGAGGAGACAAACGACGGAGTGCTCAGAAGCTTTCGGCCCGCGAGAAACAGCTTTGAATCCGCAACGCGGAGCGTCAGCGCGTCCGGCTCGCCCGGGATATGCGCCGGCCGGCCGCCCGTGGCGAGCACCGCGTCGAACGAGGCAAACAGTTCGTCCCAGGCTATGTCCGCGCCGACGCACGTGGAAAGCTTCCATTCGACAAGCTCGGTAAAATGCGCAACGTCGCGTTGGACATCTTCTTCAGTCAGTCCGCGGCTGCCAATCAGCGCTGGGCCGATCGACGCCGCCCGCTCGAATACCGTCACGAGAAAACCCTTGGCCGCAAGGTACACCGCGGCGGACAGGCCGCTTGCGCCCGCGCCGACAATCGCGACGCGGTGCCGCGAGCGGAACCGCACCGCAACCTTTGGCGGCGTCCACTCCGGGTCGGAGGCAAGGTAACGCTCGATTGCGCCGATGTCCACGCTGCCGCCGAGCTCGCGGCGCTTGCATTTTTCCATGCACGGCGCGTCGCAGAGCCTGGCCGTGATGCGAGATAGCGGCGCGGCCAGCAGGAACTGCGCCTGCGCCTTCGCTTTTTCGCCGCCGACGAGCAGGCCGCAGACCGCGCGCATGTCCACGTGCAGCGGACAGGCCGCGCGGCAGTACGGCGCGTGCTCCTCGATGCACAGCGCCTCGGTCTTCATCATGTCGTCGGCGTTCATAGGCATGTTTTATTGTACCATCCCTTGAGATTCTGTGTCAAAGAGGCGCCCAGCATGCTGCGCGCCTCTGCGTGTCGGAAAGGTACGGGTTATGGGAGCTACGGTTTTTTCGCGGGGCGCCGCCCCCGCACCCCTGCTTGTTTTCTTAAAGAAAAGAAGCAAAAGATGCGAAAACACCACGATTTTTCGTTGGGTTTCCAAAGGGACGCGTCCCTTTGGTAGGGTGCAGGGGCAAAGCCCCTGCCCGCCCTCATCCCCCGTCCCCTACTTCTTCATCGCTTCCTTGACGCGCTCCGGGTACGCGGGCATCTCGTAGAGCCGCGCGCCGCAAGCGTCGTAGATCGCGTTCATCACGGACGGGTGCGTGCCGGCGGTGACGACCTCGCCGACGCCGGAGCAGCCGAACGCGCTGTTCGGGCGCGGCGTCTCGATGAACAGTACGTCCAGCTCGTCGGGGATCATGTCGATCGTCGGGAAGCCGCACTTAGCCAACGTGTTCTGCACTTTAAAGTCCTCGAACTCCTCGGAGAGCGCCATGCCGATGCCCTGCAGCATGCCGCCGAACGCCTGTCCCTCGACGACGGTGCGGTTTGCGATCCTGCCGACGTCGTACGCGCCGGTCATGCGCGCGACCTTCGTTTTGCCGGTCTCGGTGTCGACGTCCACCTCGGCGACGTACGCGCTGTACATATAGGCCGGGTACGGGTTGAACTGCAATGTCTTCGGGTCGATGGAGGTCACGACGTCGCTCGTGGCGTACGTGCCCTCGTAGTAAAGGTCGAGCCCCGCCGCCTGCATCTCCTCGTAGGTGCGGAACGTGCCGTCGTCCTTGCGCATGGCACTCATCAGCTTTGTGGCAGCGTTGTGGATCGCGTTGCCGATCATGATCTGCGAGCGGCTGCCCGCGGCATAGCCGCTGTTGACGCACTTGGCGGTGTCGTTGGCGACGATCACGAGGTCCTCGGGCTTTAAGTTCAGCGGTCGCAGCGCCTCGTGACCCGACACGAGCGCGCCCATGTCGGAGCCCTGGCCGTGGTCCTCCCACGTATGGAAGACCTTGACCTTGCCGCCCGGCAGCAGCTCCACGGCCGCGGACGCGGTGTCGAAGCCGTCGTCGCCGCAGCAGTAGATGCCGACGGAGAGACCCACGCCGCGCTTCACCTTCGGATCGCCGGCATTCTTCTCCTTCTGGATGCGCCTGGCCTCCTCGTAGCGCGGACGGAGCTTGTCGAACAGCGGCTTCATTGCGAACACGTCGGGCGTGTTGCCCGTCGGCGCGGTGGAACCAGTGTCGTAGAGGTTTTTGTAGCGCAACTCAAACGGGTCCATGCCGAGCTTTGCCGCCATCTCGTCGATCAGCGACTCAAACGCAAAGAACGCCTGCGGCGCGCCGAACGCGCGCATGGCCGCGCCGTACGCGTGGTTCGTAAAGCTGATGCGCCCGTAGCCGCGGATGCTCGGCACGTTGTAGCCCGCGCTCAAAAACTGCAGGGGCTTGGTCAAAAGCAGGTCGGCAAACTCAGAGTACGCGCCGTGGTCGCCGAGCACGTCGTGCTCGAGCGCGAGGATCTTGCCCGCTTCGTCCACGCCGAGCTTGGCGCGGAGGAAGAACGGCGAGCGCTTGCCGGTGTACGTGATCTGCTGCTCCATCGTAAACTCGCAGTAGACGGGCTTTTTCGTGGCCAGCGCCGCCACGCCGAGGATGGCCTCCATCGTGGGGCTCAGCTTGTAGCCGAACGTGCCGCCCGCGTTGTTCTGGATCAGGCGCATCTGATCCTCCGCCAAGCCCAGGCCCGCCGCGATCATCAGCCGGTGCGCGTACAGGGCCACGCTCTTGGAGTGGATCGTGAGCCGCCCCTCCTCGTCGAAATACGCGTAGCCGACGTCCGGCTCGAGCACGAGGTGCGGCTGGCGCTGCGAATAGTAGCTGCGCTCGAGCACGGCGGCGGCGTTGTCGAACAGCTCCTTCTGGTCCGGTCCCTTGATGATCGGCTGCTCGAAGAACACGTTCGGCACGCCGGGATGGATCTCGATCGCGTCCGGCAAGGCGGCCTCCTGCGCGTTGAGGTACGCGGGCAGCTCCTCGAACTCGACGCGGACCGCCTTTGCCGCGGCCTTGGCGTGCTCTTCGGTGTCGGCGCAGACGATCGCGATCGCGTCGCCGTACTGGAACACCTTTTTGTCGCACAGGATCGGCCGGTCGAGGCCGTCGTTCTTGTTCCACGGGTACAGCACGAGCCCGTCGATGCGGTTTGTGCCCTGCACGTCCTCGTGCGTCAGCACGGCGGCAACGCCCGGCATCGATTTGGCCTCGGACGTGTCGATGGCGAGGATGTTCGCGTGCGACACCTCGGCCTGCACGAGCGCGAGCCGAAGCGCCCCGGCCATCTCCTTGATGCCGGTGTCCGCGCCGTAGTCGCACGTTCCGGTGACCTTCGCAATGGCCGACGGCCGCGGATAGTCCGTGCCGAATATGCGGCCGTCCGCGCGCGGTTTATACGCAAGTTCCGAAGCGTCCATCTCGCCGCGCAGCACCTTGGCCGCGTCCATCACGGCGTCGACGATCGGCTTGTAGCCGGTGCAGCGGCACGCGTTGCGGTTCACCCGGAACCACTCGCGCACCTCCTGCCGCGTCGGGTTTTTATTGACGAGCAGCAGCCCGTAGGCCGACACGATAAAGCCCGGCGTGCAGATGCCGCACTGCACCGCGCCGCGCTTCATAAACGCGAGCTGCAGCGGATGCAGGTTGTCCGGCGTGCCGACGCCCTCGATGGTCGTGACGCGCGCGCCGTCGGGCACGCGGCTCATCCTGGTGACGCAGCTTCTGACGGGCTTGTCGTCCAGCAGCACCGTGCAGATGCCGCACTGGTTGGCGCGGCAGCCCACCTTGGTGCCCGTCAGTTTGAGATGTTTGCGGATCACGTCCGCGAGGCTCTCCTCGCCGCTGATGAGCAGCGCGTGCTCGGTTCCGTTCACGATGACCGTCTTTTTGATGAGGGTGCTGTTTGTTTCCATACGGCGTCTCTCCTTTTGCGTTGAATCGTTAATAGGGGTTCGGCGGGAAGCAAGAGCACGTCCGGGCGTTGATCGCTCGCGGGCCGGCGCATTTGTCCCAAAAAATCAAAAACGGCCGCAGCCCGCCGGAGGCAAAACCTCCGGACGGGCCGCGGGTAAAACGTGTTACAGCAGCGTCTTCTCCATGTAGGTGAACGCGTAGTCGAGCGCATCGACGACCTTGTCGATCTCCTCCCTGGTCGTGTTGCACGCGCCGCCCATGCGCAGGGTGTTCGGCACAAAGCCGCCGATCAGCACGCCCTTCTTCCCGGCCGCCTCGCTGATGAGGTGGTTCGGCCACTTGGACAGGTCTCCCGAGAACGTCGTGAAGCGGTCCTCCGGCACGAACGGCTCGCGCGTGTCGCGGTCCTTGACGATCTCAAGCTGCCAGAACATGCCCGCGCCCGCGATCATGCCGATGGT
>CAZKGE010000090.1:0-8244 GCA_964552065.1 uncultured Oscillospiraceae bacterium
GAGGACGACGTGAAATCCCGCGCCATCGAGAACCTGGAGCAGAACGGCATCATCTTTATCGACGAAATCGACAAGGTGGCTGCCCGCCAGGAAAGCAGCGCCGCCGACGTTTCGCGCCAGGGCGTACAGCGCGATCTGCTGCCCTTGGTCGAGGCCCTTGGGGAAGACGCGAGGCCGCTTGTGCGGCAGGCGGCGCAGCACGCGATCAAAAAGTTCGCGGGTAAGGCGCGGTAGCGACGAGACGGGCAAAGGCGTTGCACGCCGAAAGGCGCTGTATGCAACCAAAAAGCTGGCTGACAAAGCGTAGCGGCGCGGCCGATTGGCAAATGCCGGCAGGTCGAAAAGGGCGTTGCGTTCCGGGAGGATTCAGTGTACAATAAGGTGCAAATACGTTTGCCGCGCTAGGCGGGGAGTTAGCGGTGCCCTGAACCTGCAATCCGCTACAGCAGGGCGGAATTCCCGTTTTGCGGCCGGCGTTTGTGAAGCTGGCCCCGAGCGGGGGCGTTGAGTCCCGGGTCCCGTGCAACCGCGCATCGTGAACCATGTCAGGTCCTGACGGAAGCAGCATTCAGCGAACCGCACGGTGTGCCGCGGGCAAGCCTGGGAGGAGCCTTTCGTTCGGGTTCCCGTTCGGAAGCGTCCGGTCAAGACTCGGGTGCGCGGCAAAACTTTGGCGGGACCGGCGCGTTCTATACGGCGCCGGTCCTTTTTTACAAGGAGCGATCATGGAGAATTATTCCGTATTCGACATCGTCGGCCCGCGCATGACGGGCCCGTCCAGCTCGCACACGGCGGGCGCGGTTCGGCTCGCGCACACGGCGCGGCACATCGCGGGCGGCGACGTGGCCGAGGCGCGCTTTACGCTGTACGGCTCGTTCGCCGAGACCGGCCGCGGACACGGCACGGACAAAGCGCTGATCGCCGGCGTGCTCGGTATGGAGCAGGACGACGCGCGGATTCGCGACGCGTACGACATCGCGCGCGAACAAGGGCTCGCCGTGTCGGTCGAGTATTCCGAGGAGGCCCCGAAGCACCCGAATACCGCGCGCATCGAGATCGTTTCCTCCACGGGCGCGGAGACGATTGTAGTCGGCCGCTCGGTCGGCGGCGGCAGCATCCTGATCACGGAGATCAACGGCCTGGACGTCGAAATTACGGGCGAATACCCGACGATCATCATCCAGCACACCGACGAGCCAGGCGTGATCGCGGAGGTGTCGCATGTGCTCGCGCAGCTTAACGTCAACATCGCGTTCATGCGCGTGTTCCGGCACGGGCGCGGCGAGGACGCGTACATGACGATCGAGACCGACCAGCGCGTCACGCCCGACATGCTCGACATGATCGACAAGCTCTGTCACAGCATCCGGAAGCTGTTCGCGGTGTAGGGGAGAGGGAACGACATGATCAACGCTGCGTTTGTAAACGGGGAATCGCTGCGCCGGTACTGCGTCGAGCAGGGCATATCAATCTATGAGGCGATGAAGCGCCGCGAGATCAAGCTCTCCGAGCGCTCGTGCGGGGAGATCGAGGCCGAGATGCAGGAAAACCTTGTCGTCATGCGCGAGGCCGTCCGGCGCGGACTGAACGAGAAGGTCGAGTCCGTCAGCGGGCTTTCGGGCGGGGAGGCGATGCAGTTGTATAAATATGCAAAGCTGAACCCATTCTCCGGCTATCACGCGTGCCGGGCCGCCGCGTCCGCCATGGCGGTCGTGGAGGTGAACGCCGCGATGGGCCGCATCGTTGCCGCGCCGACCGCCGGCGCGTCCGGCATATTGCCCGGCGTGCTGATCGAGAGCGCGGTCGAGCGCGGGTGGACGGACGCGCAGCTCGTCGACGGACTTTTCACGGCCGGCGCGATCGGCCTGCTGTTTGCCAGGAACGCGACGATCTCCGGCGCGGGCGGCGGCTGTCAGGCGGAGACGGGCGTGGCCGCCGCGATGACAGCCGCGGCGCTGGTCGAGATCGCAGGCGGCGCGCCGATCCAGGCGCTCGACGCCGCCGCGATCACAATCAAAAACGTGCTCGGCCTTGTCTGCGACCCCATCGCCGGGCTGGTCGAATGCCCGTGCATCAAGCGCAACGCGCTCGGCGCGGTCAACGCGATGATCTCCGCGGATATGGCCCTCGCGGGCGTCACGAGCCTGATTCCGTTCGACGAGGTCGTCTCTACGATGTATGCGGTCGGCAAGGACCTGCGTCCCGAGTACCGCGAGACCGCGAAGGGCGGGCTTGCGGTCACGCCCACCGGCCGCGCGGTCGCGGAGCGCGTAAAGCGGCTGCAGGGAGAGGCGTAGGCAAGTTGCACGCGCCCGTCTTTAACCATGTCTGACTTTGCGGCCTACGGTGCCCGCCTTGACTTCTCGCAAGAGTGCATAGCCTTAACAACCAATAAACCAAAGGCAGCCGATCACCGGCTGCCTTTTTGTTTCCATCGGGTTTCCAAAGGGACTTGTCCCTTTGGCGGGGGGGCCGAAGCTTCCGCGCCGCCTGTGGCGGATGAAGCGAAGCATTAGGCCCAGTGAGCAAGGGGGTGGGAAAGCCGCAACGCACCGCGACCATTGCGAACTGTGGCCCGGGGGCGGAGCCCCCGAAACCAAAGTCCCCTCGTTCTTCAATCTCACTTAAACAGCAGCGACGCGTTGCGGTAGAAGTCGAAATCGACCTCCTTGCGCACGGACACGGCCGTGTCGAGGCTGACCTTGACGATGAAGGTGCCGCTCTGCGCCACCATGTTGCCGTAATCGCCGTTAACGACCAGCTCGCCGGCCTTAAAGCCCAGCCGCGTGCCGAGCACGCGGTCAAAGCAGGACGGGGAGCCGCCGCGCTGGATATGCCCGAGCACGACGGAGCGGCACTCGAAATATTTTCGCTTTTCGTCGAGCGAGGCATCCATGTGCATGGCCTTTTCAATGCGGTCCGCGAGGCGCTTGGCCAAGTCCTTTTCAAACAGGTTGCGGTTGCCGAACGCGTCGCAGCCCACCTCGATCACGGGCTCGCCCGCAATCTCGAAGCCCTCGGCGACCGCGATGATCGTATGCCGCTCGCCGCGCAGGTACCGGCTGCGGATCACGCCCATGATCTCGTCGAACGTCTTGGGAAACTCCGGGATCAGGATCAGGTGCGCGTCGGCGGCCAGGCCCGCCTGCAGCGCGATCCAGCCCGTGTGCCGTCCCATGCACTCGACGACGATGCAGCGCGCGTGCGAGGCGGCGGTGGTGTGGAGCTTGTCGATGCACTCCATCGCGATGTTCGACGCGGTGTCGAAGCCGAACGTATAGTCCGTGCACGAGAGGTCGTTGTCGATCGTCTTCGGCACACCGATCATGTTCATGCCCATCTTATGGAGCTTGTTGGCGATGCCGAGCGTATCGTCGCCGCCGATGGCGACGAGGCCCTCGAGTTCGAGCTTCTCGAAGTTGGCGCGCACGCGCTCCGGACCGTCCTTCTCCTTCATGATGTTCGTGCGCGAGCTCTCGAGGATCGTGCCGCCCTTGGTCTGCAGGCCGTCCATTTCCTTGAGCGTCAGCCAGTGCCCTTCTCCGGTCAGCGCGCCGCGCCAGCCCGCGGTAAACCCATAGACCTCGATATTATTGGCCATGCATTGCTCCACAACGCCGCGGATAACGGCGTTGAGGCCCGGGCAGTCGCCGCCGCCGGTCAGAATCCCGACTTTACGCATATTGTTGTCCTCCGATAGTTCTTACAATATTATTTCCAGCACGCCGTCAATTTTCTTGCCGATCTCGGGAATGCTCAGAAGTCCGTTTTCGCCCATGCAGCCGATGATGAACACGTTCGGCAGCCGCTCTGCGTAGGCGCGGTACCGCGCGCGCGCGCGCGCCTGCAAAGACGTTTTTTCCTCGTACACGTCGCGCTCGCTTGCGCCGACGTAATCGCGGAAGCCTTTCTTATCCACGTTTTTCTGCGCGTTCTCCGGCTCCATGTCCAGCACGATGTGCGCGTCGGCGCGCGGAATGCCGAAATGCTTGTGCTCGAGCGCGAGCACGAAGTCCAAGAGGTCGGGCCTGCCGGCGTCGCAGTCGCGGATGCTCTGGTACACCGCGTTGGAGAGCACATAGCGGTTGATTAAAAGCACGTCCGCGGCCGAATAGTCGTAGCCGCGGAACGCCTCGAAGCGGTCGAGCGCGAACCACAGCGCCATGCTCTTGCCGTCGACGCTGTCCGCGCGCACGCCGTCGCGGCCGGTCAGGTACCTGCCGACCTCGGCGCCGAAGAACGAGTCGTAGCGCGGGAACGCGATCGTGGCGATGGCAAGGCCGCGCTCAGTCAGCCGCCCCTTCAGCCGCTCCATCTGCACGCTTTTTCCCGTGCCGTCGATGCCCTCGAACGCGATAATCTTCGTCATGTCAGCCCTTCTTGATGCGCTCCATCGCGCGCACCGTGTCCTCGCGCGAGGCAAACGCCGTCATGCGCAGGTATCCCTCGCCGGCCGCGCCGAAGCCCGCGCCGGGCGTGCCGACGATGTGATGGCGGTCGAGCAGCTCGTCAAAGAACTTCCAGCTGTCGCCGCCGGGGGTCTGCACCCAGATATAGGGGCTGTTGACGCCGCCGAAGCTTTTATACCCGGCGCCAATCAGCGCCTCGCGCATGATGCGCGCGTTCTCAAGATACCCGGCGGCGACGGCCAGGATCTCGGCGTAGCCCTCGTCGAGCAGCGCGGCCTCCGCGGCGCGCTGCATGATGTACGAAGCGCCGTTGAACTTGGTCGTCATGCGCCGCGCCCACATATCGCGCAGCGAAACCGGCGCGCCGCCGTCGTCCCTGACACGGATGGCGCGCGGAACGACCGCATAGGCACAGCGCGCGCCGGTGAAGCCCGCGGTCTTGCTGAACGAGCGGAACTCGATCGCGCACTCCTTCGCGCCCTCGATCTCATAGATGCTGTGCGGGACGTCGGGCTCCGTGATGAAGATCTCATACGCCGCGTCGAACAGGATCAGCGAGCCGTTCTTCAATGCGTATTCGACAAATTCAGCTAGCTGCGCTTTGGTCAGCACGGTGCCGGTCGGGTTGTTCGGATAGCACAGGTAGAGGACGTCGACGCTTTTCTCCGGCAGCTCGGGAACGAACCCGTTCTCCGCGGTGCAGGGCAGGTAGACGATGTTCTCATACGCGCGCGTATCGGGGAGGAAGCGGCCGGCGCGGCCGGACATCACGTTCGTGTCGACGTACACCGGGTACACGGGGTCGAGCACGCCGACGGTGCAGCTTTCGCCGAACAGTTCCTGGATGTTGCCCACGTCGCACTTGGCGCCGTCGGAGACAAAAACCTCGTCGGCATCGAGCCGCACGCCGCGCGGGGTAAAATCGCGGGCAAGGATCGCCTCGCGCAAAAATGCGTAGCCGCATTCCGGGCCGTAACCGCGGAACGTTTCGGCGTGCGCCATCTCGTCGACGGCGTTATGCATCGCGGCGATGACGGCCGGAACAAGCGGCTTTGTCACGTCGCCGATGCCCATGCGGATAATGTCGGCGTCCGGATGCGCGTCCTTATAGGCGGCAACGCGCTTGGCAACCTCGGTGAACAGATAGTTGCCCTGCAACTCCTTGTAGTGGCCGTTGGCTGTAAACATCGCGCACCTCTTTCAAAATTTTTCATGTGATTATATCACGCGCGGCCGTGCGGCACAAGGGGAAAGCGCCGATCCCGACGGCCGTTTCCGGCCGTGTTGACGGGTAAAAGCGCGCGCACGGGGCGCTTTTTATGCATGCGTCCCTTGCGGATTTTATCGAACATAAGCGGAAAAAACAGCGGCGGCGGTCCGTTGGATCGCATTTTTTTGACACGGGCCATCGTTATACTGGTTGGAAGGGGGACAAACGGATGGAGGAAGGGGTTACGCCGCGCGGCGTACGCATAATCGAATACATGCGCCGCCGCACGTTCGCCTTCGAGCTTCTGACCTTTTTCGCGGCGCTGCTCGCGGGCCGCATCCTGCTAAAGGGCGCCATGTCGCCGTTCGGGCTCGCGTTTGTCGCCGCCGCCGCGATGTCCGGCTGCAACGTGCATTTTGCCGCCGCCGGCGCGATCGCCGGCAGCCTGTTTCTCTCCGGCCAGCTTCGCATCGAGCCCGCCAGCGCCAGCGCGCTGTTTTACGGGCTGCACCTGTTTTGGAACCGGCTGCGGCCGCAAGCCGAGGGCCACGAGCGGCTGTTTTTAATGTGCGTCTCGTTTCTCGTGCTGATCCCGGTGTTCCACGCCGACGGCGTTTCGGGGCTGCAGACGGGCCTCATGGCGGGCGGCATTTGCGTGTTCGGCGCGCTCGTGATGCAGAAGGCCCTGCGCACGCTGCGCCAGCTCTCGCGGCGGCACGTGCTGGCGGACGCGGAGCAGATGAGCATCAGCGCGATCTTCGGGATTCTGCTGCTCAGCGTGACGGACGTGGTCGCGTTCGGTTTCTCGCTGCCGGTCGTGCTGCTTTTGTGCTTTTCCATGATCGCGGCGCTCGCGCGCGGCATGGCGGGCGTTGCGGTATCGGTCGCGCTCGCGGCCGTGCTGACGCTCGGCGGGGAGTTCACGCTGATGTTCGCGGGGAGCCTTGCGGCCTGCACGCTTGCCGGCGCTTCGCTGCGGAAAATGGAATCGCTCGGCGTACTCGGCGGCTTTGTGGCCTGCTCGCTGCTCGTCGGAACGTATGTGTTCACGGCGCCGCACACGATCAACCTGATCAATCTGGCGCTGGCCGGCGCGGCGTTTCTCGTGATCCCGCGCGAGAAAATGCTGGCGCTTTGCGCGTATTTCGATGCGGAAAAGAATCGGGAGCGCTACGCCAAGAAGGCCATGCGGCGCATCCGCGAACGCACGGCCGCCGATATGCGGCAGATGTCGAACGTTTGCCGCGAGGTCGCGGGGCTGTTCAAGCCGAAGAAAATGGAGAAGGAGCCGTCCGACGCGCTGATGCAGTGGACGGCGCAGGCGGCGTACGGCGTGTGCGCGGACTGCCCGATGCGCGTTCTATGCTGGCAGGACAGCCAGCTGGCCGCGGAGAGCGTCTACGCAATGCTGCAGGCGCACGAGCGCGGCGAGCGGCTGCGCATCAAAAAGCCGTTCGACCCGTCGTGCAAGCACATGCCGCAGATGGCGGCCGCGGCCTGGCAGGCGCAGAACCAGTACCTTGTGCAGCGCGCCATGCAGGAGCAGACCGCGCAGCAATATTCGTTCATCAACAGGCAGCTCGTCGGCATCTGTGACGTGATCGAGCAGCTTTCCGGCCGCGTGGAGGAGGACTGCTGGCTGGACGAGGAGCTCGAGCACATCCTTTTGCGCGGGCTGGACAAGCGCACGGTCCGCGCGCTCAGCGTCGACGCGACCTACCCGAACGGCCGCCTGCAGGTCTGCCTGCGCCTTCCGCCGTCTTACCTCACGGACACGGGCAAGGTGCTCGAGTATGTCAGCGCCGTGCTCAAGCGCAGGATGCGCCTTTTAGCCACGCATACGGACGGACGGACATGCATACTGATTATGGAGGAGGCCGCGGAGCTTGCGGCCTCGTTCGGCACCGCCGGCATGCCGATCCAGAAGAACGGCATCAGCGGCGACAGCACCGGCGAGCGCAGGCTCGAGAACGGCCGCGTGCTGTACGCGCTCTCGGACGGCATGGGCGCGGGGGAGACGGCGAAGCTCGAGAGCGAGTCGGCCATCCGCATGCTGTTCGACCTGTACAGCATCGGCTTAAACCGCGACGTTGCGCTCGCGGGCGTGAACAAGCTTCTTTTGGAGCGCCGAGCGGACATGTACGCCACGCTCGACGCGGTCTCGATCGACCTTTCGTCCGGCACGGCGGAGTTCATCAAGTACGGCGCGCCGCCGACGTTCATCGTGCGCGGCAGCAAGGTGCACGAGGTGCACGCCGAGGCGCTGCCGGCCGGTATCCTGCCCGAGGCGATCCCCGCGATCTCGACCGCGACGCTGCGCCGGGACGACACGGTCGTGCTGTTTTCCGACGGCGTGCTCGACGCGCTCGGCGGCGATACAAAATCGGTCATTTCGGAGTCGGTCTCCGCCAAGCTCGATTGCCGCGAGCTGGCGCGCAGCATTCTGGAAAGGGCGCAGTCCATGGGCCAGGAGGACGATATGACTGTGATGGTGATCAAGATCGCATGAAGCTGTCGATCGAGCTGTTCCTGCTGGATAACCTGCTCATGAATTACCTTGTGCTCAAGCTTGCCTCCGTGCTCTGCGGAAAACGGCTGCGCGCGCTGCCTGCGCTCGCCGTCTGC
>CAZKGE010000091.1:0-8195 GCA_964552065.1 uncultured Oscillospiraceae bacterium
TCCTCGAGCGCGACGTCGCCGTACGACTCGACGAACACGCTCCACGGCGTGCGGTGGAAGTCGCTGCCCAGCGTGCAGACGTACTCGCCGCTGCTGTTCATATTGAAATACGGCAGCGTATACGCCCAGGGCCCCTTGCCCGCGGACGTGCCCTCCGCGAACGTGCCGGACGAGAATCTGCTCCCGCTGTTCCGCAGCGACGGCGAGGTCAGCCGCGATAAACCCGTCGAGCGCAGCTTCGTGCCGCCGGTCTCGCGGATGTAGTACGAGCTCTCCGTGTTGTGCGTGTTGCGCAGGTAGTAGCAGCGCGCGACCGTGCCGCTCGGGTTCATCAGGCCGAACGCGCCGCCGTACTTGTCGCCCGCGGGCGCGGCGCTGTAACAGTCCGCGACGGAAGCCGTGCTCGTGCCGTAGCCGACGACGCCGCCGAGGTACTTGATCTTGCCGTCGTTCGGGTTGTAGTGCAGCCCCGGCGCCGAGCCCGAGGCCATCGTCTCGATCACCTCGAGCGCGTCGGCGTTATACTGGCTTTCGGCCGCGTCGACGTTGACGAGACCCGTGTTGTAGCAGACCTTGATCTGGCCGGACAGCTCGCCGACCACGCCGCCCGCGCGGCCGCCGCTTGACGCTGTGCTGCCGCCGATCACGTTCCCCGCGTTATAGCACCACGAGACGATCAGGTCCGCCTGCGCGGCGTTCTCGGAGCGGCCGAGGATACCGCCGGCTACGCCGCCGCGCGCGTTCACCTCGGCGTCGTTGACGCAGCCGATGATAGAGCCGGTCTTGGCGGGAATCACGCCTACGACGCCGCCCGAAGCGTTATTCGACGTGCCGGTCACGGCCTCGATGTTGAACGCGTCGTTCGAGACGGCGTAGCGGCTGTCCGGGAAGCGGTAGGTATACGAGCCGTTCGGGTACAGCGCGCCGAAGTACGGCGCGCCGGTCACCTCGCCGGTCTCCTTCTTGCTCGCCGTGCCGACCTCGCAGTAGGCCACCGCGCCGCTGGACCTGCCCGCGACGCCGCCCGCCGCGGTCTTTGCCGACACGTCCGCCGCGACGAACGCGTAGGCGATCTTTCCGCCCGCAAGGTTCTCGCCGGCGATGCCGCCCGCCGCGCCGTTTGCCGAGACGATGCTGCCGCGCACCGTGCAGGCGAGGATGCTGCCCGCGTTCTCGGCCGCGATGCCGCCGGCGAGCGTGCTGCCGCGCATCGTCACGCCCGTGACCTTGTCGTACGTCAGCGCGACGCGCTTGACGGAGCCGCCGGCAAGCACCTTGCGGAACATCCCCGCGTACGTCGCGTTCGCCACGGTCAGGTCGACGATTTTGTGCGCGCCGCCGTCGTAGACGCCCGAAAAGCCGAGCGCGCCGCCCAAGGCAACGTCCGCTTCGCCGCACAGCGGCGTAAACGAGCCGAGAACCGCGCCCGCCCACGTGTACGCGTAGACGTCCGCGGTCTGGGTAAACAAAGCATTACCGCGGTAGCGCACGTTTTTAAGGTGCCGGACGCTCGCGACGGTGAACGCGCTCCCATCCTGCGTCTTGCCGAAAAACAGCGTGTGCACGGGGTCGTCGAACACGCCCTCGACCGTCTCGGTCCCGTCCGTCACACTCAACGTGGCGGCCAGGTACCCGCAGCCGAGCGCGGGGAAGTTCTTTTTGATCGCGGCGTTACTGTCGACCGAGTCCAGCACGACGACGAGCAGCGTGCGCCCGTCGCGCTCCTCGCAGAACGCGTACAGGGTGCGCTGGCTCGACGAGCCGGACGGCGTAAAGCGGATCGGGTGCAGCAGCGTCTCGTCGAATGTGGCGCTCCGCAGCGCGTCGTCGAGCGGGATGTCCGCGTCCGCCGACGGGCCGCCGAACGTGAGCGTGTCCGTGCCGGCGGCCGAGGCGTCCGACGACGAGAGCGTCAAAGTATAGACGTAATTGTCGCGCAGCACAAGCGGCAGCTCGCACTCCGCGGTGAGCAGGCCGTAGTTGTGCCCGCCGTTGACACCGTCAATCGTGCCCGCGGGCTCTATATAATCGACGAGCCGCACCGACACGTCGCCGATGGACGTGGACACATATTCCTTGCCCGTAAACTCCACGGCAAAGTAGCCGACCTTCGCATTTTTGAGCGCGTCCCTGCCACGCTGCGTCACGTTGTAGCCGGTGGAGCCGTAGGAGAACGCGCCCTGCGCGTCGCTGTAAAAACAGGCGAGCACGTTGCCGGTTTTGATGTTGAATTCGATCAGGACCGCGTTGTTCAGGATCGCCTTGTCGCCGACGTACGGGGCGAGCAGCTCGCAGAGCGCGCCCGCGGCCGCGCCTTTTTGCAGCGAGAGCGCGTAGATGTTGCCATTGTTCTGGCTAAGCTCGGCCGCGTCGATCGCGGGGCTGATGCCGGTGAGCTGCACCGGAATGAGCGATGCGTCGGCGGCGTCGAATTTTACGCTGCGGCCGTACCGGGCGGTGAGCGCGGACTGCGCCGCCATAAACAGCGTGCGCGCGGTGTTATTGCGCGCGGTCTGCGCGCTGCGGTCCAAAAAACCCGACATCGACGGCACCAAAAAGGCGGCGAGCAGCGCCAGTACGGCGAGCGCCGTCAGCACCTCGATGAGCGTAAACCCCGCCCGTCCGCTTGTTTGCCGCCCCCCCACAGCCATCCTCCGTTTCAGCCCCTGCCCGGCCCGGTCGACGGGTCCACGCTGCCCGCGCCGGATTCCGCGGCGTTCTCCGCGTATTTGGCCCAGAAGTTCCCCTGGCGCACGACGACGTAGTCGATCTCGGCCGTCGGCCGTCCCGACGCGTCCGGCACAAAATAGATCCGGCCGAGCGGGAGCGCGTGCTCGTCGTAGCTAAGCAGCTTCCGGAATTCGTCCGCCGCGTCATACCGCGCCGTTTTCCCGCCGTTTGTCAGCATAAACGCGCGGTATTCGCCGGCGGCTTGGCCGGTTCCTCCGATCTCTACCTGGTCGAACGGCAGATAGCCCAGCGGCTCGACCCGTTCGTTTTCCAAATAAAGCCTGCCAAGGAACAGCGTGCCGAGCTCGTACATGTCCTGCGCGAACGCGAGCGCGTCCGCCCGCGCGGTAAATTCCGGCACGCGCACGCGCGTGAACGCGTCGCTGTGCGCGCTGCAGTGCATGCGTACGCTCGCGGCGCTCGTGCCGCGGTCCAGCTCGATCAGCGTGTACGCGCCGCCCGCGGGGCAGAGCCCGGCAAGGTCGCCGACCTCGATCGACGCGTACTCGCGAAACGGCAGTTCGCCGCTTTGCGCCGCCGAACTTAGATAGTTCGCGTAGACCGCCTCGACGCGCGCGCGGTTTTTTCGGCAGGTTTTCTCCAGCGCAGCGGCGCGCAGCCCCGAAGCCACCGGAAACAGCATCAGCGCCGCGGCGCACAGGATCAAAAGCGCCGCGACGGTCTCGACAAGCGTGACGCCGGCGGTATGCTTGTACGCCCGCAGGTGGCGGCGGCGCTCCGCGCTTTTCTGTTTTCCCCCCGCCGCGTTCAAATCCCCTGCTCCCCGATGTACTGCAAAAAATCGCGCCTGTCCGCCGCGGCAAGCAGCGCGGTCTCGCGCGTAATCAGGTCGCTTGCGACAAGCCTTACCAGGTCCGCGTTCATCGTGTGCATGCCGAACGACTGCCCGGACTGCATGACGGTGGGCAGCTGGTGGCACTTGTTCTCGCGGATCAGATTCGCCGCGGCGTCGGTCACGATCAGCACCTCCGTGGCCGCGATGCGGCCTTCCTCCGCGGCAAGCGGCAAAAGCTGCTGCGTGAGAACGCCGCGCAGCACCATCGAAAGCTGCGTACGCATCTGGCGCTGCGATTCCGGCGGGCAGGTGTCGACGATGCGGTCGATCGACTGCGCCGCGCCCGTGGTGTGCAGCGTCGAGAGTACAAGATGGCCCGTCTCGGCCGCGGTCACGGCCGTCGAGATCGTCTCGTAGTCGCGCATCTCGCCGACGAGCAGCACGTCCGGGTCCTCGCGCAGCGCGCTGCGCAGCGCGCCCGCAAACGATCCGACGGTTTCCCCGACCTCGCGCTGGTGGATCAAAGCGCCGCGCTGCTCGAACACGTACTCGACCGGGTCCTCGACCGTGACGATGTGCGCCGACCGTGTGCTGGCGATGTGGTTGACCATCGCGGCGAGCGTGGTCGACTTGCCGCTGCCCGTCGGCCCGGTCACGAGCACGAGTCCGTTCGGCTTTTCGGCAAGCTCCGTCAAAATAGGCGGCAGCCGCAGCTGGTCAAGCGTCGGGACACGGTCCCTTAGTACGCGGATTGCGGCGGCAAGGCCCAGCCGATGCTGGTAGACGTTGACGCGGCAGCGGCCGCCGCCCGGGGCGATCAGCGCAAAGTCGAGATCGTGCCCCGCCTCCAGCGCGCTGCGCCGCCCGTCCGTCAGCAGCGACAGGATCACGCCGCGCATGTCCGCGCCGTCCGGAAACGCGCCGGCCGCGGCCAGCTTCCCATGCCGGCGCACGAGCGCTGGCAGCCCTTCGGACAGGTGGACGTCCGAGCACGCCGTGCGGCGGGCGTATTCGATCAGCTCAAAAACAGTCAACGCGGCCTCCTCCTCAGTCGGCGTAGAACGCGACCTTCTGAAACTCCTGCACACTCGACACGCCGCTCTCGATGAGCGCAAGCGCGCTGTCGCGCAGCGAGACGAAGCTCTGCTTGTCCTTGACGTACTGCAATATCGCGTCCATCGGCTCCTCGGCGACGATCATGCGGCGGATGTTTTTATCGAGCAGCACGATCTCGTGCACCGCGATGCGCCCGCGGTAGCCGGTGTTGCCGCACAGGTGGCAGCCCGCGCCGCGCCGAAGGGTCTTAACGTCCTTGCCGAGGATGGCGAGCTCGTCCGGCTCGGGCGCATACTCGATTGCGCAGTTCGGGCAGACCTTGCGCATGAGCCGCTGCGCCACAAGGCCCACGAGCGAGTTGGCCACGAGGTACGACGGCACGCCCATGTCGCGCAGCCGCACGATCGACGAGATCGCGTCGTTCGTATGCAGCGTCGAGAGCACGAGGTGGCCCGTAATCGCCGCGCGCACCGAGATGCTCGCCGTCTCCGTGTCGCGCGTTTCGCCGACCATGATGATGTCCGGGTCCTGGCGCAGCAGCGAGCGCAGCCCCGTCTCGAACGTCAGCCCCGCCACGTTGTTCACCTGCACCTGGTTGATCTTCGGGATGTTGCGCTCGACGGGGTCCTCGATCGTCGAGATGTTGACGAGCCGCCCGGAAAGCGCCTCGAGCACCAGGTACAGCGTCGTCGTCTTGCCGCTGCCGGTCGGGCCCGTGATGTACGCGATGCCGTGCGGCGACTCGAGGATGCGCATAAACTTTTTGTAGTTCTCCGGCGTCATGCCGAACGTATTGGCGTAATCGATGCGCACGTTGGACGAGAGGAAGCGGATCACGGTCTTTTCGCCGAACACCGTCGGGATCACCGACACGCGCGTGCTCATCTCCGCGCCGTTCACCGTCAGCTTGAAGTGCCCGTCCTGCGGCAGCCGGCGCTCCGCGATGTCCAGGCCGGAAAGAATCTTGATGCGCGCCACGAGCGACGCGTGCAGCGACGTCGAGAGCGTGACGTAGTCCGTGATCACGCCGTCGACGCGCATGCGCACCGATACATGCGTTTCGAAAGGCTCGATGTGGATGTCGCTGGCGTTGACGCTGTGCGCGC
Organism: uncultured Oscillospiraceae bacterium; assembly: GCA_964552065.1. Classification (GTDB taxonomy): domain Bacteria; phylum Bacillota; class Clostridia; order Christensenellales; family CAG-138; genus CAZKGE01. Next base: position 5,689 of record CAZKGE010000091.1, read on the forward strand.
GAAGGAGCAGGCTGTTGAGCACCTGCACGACCGGCGCCTCGTCGCCGGTTGCGGCCTCGTCCATCTCAATCGGCGCCGCGTCCGCAATCGCCTGCGCGTTGGCCATGCGCGCCGTCGCCTTGGCGTCGACCTCGGAATAGAACAGGTCGATCGCGTTCTCGATGTTCTTCTTTTCGTCGAGCGAGACCTCGACCGCAAGGCCCGTGATCTGCCGCACGTCCTCGACCGCGTAGAAATTCAGCGGGTCGTTCATGACCACGCGCAACCGGCTATTGTCGCTTGAAGTCGCGATCAGGCAGTATTTCTCGGCGATCTGCCGCGGGATCTTCGCCACGGCCTCCGGGTCGACGCGCGCGGCGGCCAGGTTTGTCATCGACAGCCCCATGCGCTCCGACAGCGCCGTGAGCAGCTGCTGCTCGGTCACAAAGCCCTTCTCGAGTATGATCGCGCCCAATCGCTTCTCGGGCTCGGCGCGCTGCGCGTCCAGCGCCTCGGCTAGCTGCGCCTCCGTGATGAACCCGTGCTGCATCAGGACCTCGCCGATGCGGATGTTCTTCTGCATGCGCGCCCCCTATTCTGCGCCGCCGGCGTACTCGAGCACGGCAAAGCCGATCTCCATGCGGAACGATTCGACGGCTGCAGGCGTTTGGGCCGGCAATTCCGCGCCCTCCTCCGACGGTTCCGGCGTCGGCGCCGGCGTTGCCGCCGCTGCCTCCTCGAGCCGCAGCGTGAGGTTTGTGATGCGCACGCCGGGCGTGTTTTTGACCGTGTCGGCGAGCGCCATGAACGCGTCCATGGCGCCGCGCGCGGTCACGTCGGCGCGCATCAAAACGGCGGTCGCAAGCGGCATCTCGCCCTCGTCCTCGGAAATCTCGAGCGACTCGGCGGTAAGGCCGTGCGTCTGCAAAAGGCCGGTGATGTACGCGTCGAGCGCGTCGTCCGTCATGGCGGGCAAAAAGCGCGCGCTCTCCGCCGCAATGTCCGATTCGGCCTCGTCGATGCTCCCCGCCAGCGTGTCCGCCTGCGCGATGAGCAAGCTTTGCCGGTCGATCGTCTGCTGCGCGGCAAACACCGCCTCGTCCAGCCCGTCCGCGCACAGAACGAGCGGCTGGATCACATAGGCCAGCATCCCCGCCGCGATCGCCACGGCGGCAAGCAGGTACAGCAGCGTTTTTTCGCGTTTTGTCAGCTTCGCCATATGCCCCCCTGCTCGGCCGCCGAATACCGCAGCGCGCAGTCGATCGTGCAGTAGTATGTGCCGCCGGTATCGCTCGTATAGCCCGCGTACGAGACACGCTCGAACAGCCCCGTCGCGCGCAGCCGCTCGACAAAGAGCGGCACCTCGTTGACGGAATCGGCCGCCGCGTCGAGCGAGAGCACGCCGGTCGTCTCGTCGTAGCGGTACACGCCGATCGTGAACACGTCGCCCGCGCAAGTCCGCACCTGCTCGAACAGCGTTTTCGGCAGCTGCGGGTACATCGAGAACACGAGCGCGCTCATCTGCAGGCCGGAATACTGCTCCTTTAATAGCGCGTCGCGCTCGGACAATGCGCGCGCCCGCTCATAGTCCGCGCTCTGCTCATTCAGCTCGGCGTTTAAGCGCAGCAGCTCGCCCTCGCGGTTCCGGTTCTGCGTATGCAGCGCGAGGGCCGCGGCAAGCAGCACAAAAAGCAGGAGCAGCAGCGGCAGAAACCTCGCCGCGCGCCGCGCGCGCTGCGCGCTCCGCCTCTTTCGGCTGCGCACGAGGCCCGCGTAAAAATTGACGTCCGACGCTCCGATGCGCCTCATGCCCTCCACCTCCCGATCAGGTTCCCGACCGCGCAGGCGTAGTCGACAAGCGCCGCTTCCGAACCGCGCGGGAACCGCACGGCGCCCTCCGGGTCGCAAAGCGCGGCCGCATTGACGGTGAACGCCGCGGCAACGCTCCGCATCAGCCCTTCCTCGGCCGGCCTAAGCCCGGTGAAATACACGTCGGTAACGGCGTCGCCGCGCTCCGACACGTTGAACTGCAATATCGACGAGACCGTGCGCTCAACCTCGCGCGCGCCCTCCGGCGTGCCGCGCTCGGCCAAAAGACGCGTGCGCGTCGAGAAGCGGTGCAGGCCCATTCCATACAGCGTCGAGTCGAGCACGTTGCCGTCGAAGGACAGCACGATGCTCGTGCCGTCCCGCGTGCCCTTCAGCAGCCGGATAAGCTTCTGCAGCGCAAAGTGCGTGGAGTCGATGCCGTCGATGCGCATATTGAGCGCCGAGAACAGCTCGTCGTACGACAAAATCAGGTTCTTTTTCGCCGCCAGCACCAGCGCGGCGCTGCCGCGGTCGCGCCCGAGCCGAGAGAGTACCGCGCAGTCGTAGAGCAGCTCGTCGTCCGCGCTGTCCATGTCCGAAAACGCGTTTTCGGCCCACTGCAAAAGCCTGCGCTTAGGCAGGTTCGGCACGACGGCGCGGCGGACGTAGATCTGGCTCGTCGAGAGCGCGATCAGCGCGCGCGATATCCGCGGCCCGCC
>CAZKGE010000092.1:0-8143 GCA_964552065.1 uncultured Oscillospiraceae bacterium
TTACGCCGCAGCCGAGGATTTCGATCCAGCCCGTGCCCTTGCAGACGCGGCAGCCCTTGCCGCCGCAGATCGAGCACGAGATGTCGACCTCCGCCGACGGCTCCGTGAACGGGAAGTAGCTCGGCCGCATGCGCGTTTTGACCTCGTTGCCGAACACCGCGTGGATGAACGTGTCGAGCGTGCCCTTCAAATCCGCGAGCGTCAGGCCGCGGTCGACGACGAAGCCCTCGATCTGCATGAACACCGGCGAATGCGACGCGTCCACCTCGTCGACGCGGAACACGCGGCCGGGCATGATGTATCGGAACGGCGGCTTGTTGGCCAAAAGCGCTCGGATCTCGCACGGCGACGTGTGCGTGCGCAGCACGACGTTGTCGTTGATGTAGAACGTGTCCTGCATGTCGCGCGCGGGGTGGTCCTTGGGGAGGTTGAGCATCGTGAAGTTATAGTCGTCGAGCTCGATCTCCGGCCCGCCGAACATCGAGAAGCCCATGCCGATCAAAGCGTCGCGGATTAACCGGTACGTCTGCGTCATCGGGTGCAGGCGGCCGAGCGGCAGGCAGCGCTTGCCGGGCTCGGTCACGTCGACGGTCTCCTCCAAAAATCGCTGTTCGCGCGCTTTTTGGGAGAGCGCGACGCGTCGAACGGCGATCGCTTCCTCCAGCTCCTGCTTGATGCGGTTGGCCTCCGCGCCGACGAGCGCGCGCTGCTCCTGGTCGCGCTTGCCGAGGAGCTTTAGAATGCCGGTGAGCTCGCCGTTGCGGCCGAGCGCGCTGACGCCGAGCGCGTCGAGCTCGGTCTCCGTCTCGAAGCTCTCGAGCCGGCCGAGCACCTCCTCGCGGATTTTGTAGATGGACTCCAATTCCAACATGCTGTGCGTTCCTCCTATCCTGACCGCCTGCGAAAACGCAGGGGGAATCGGTCTCTGCCGTTTTATGCGCAATTGCGCATCCAAACAAAAAATGACGCGCTCATCCGAAAGGGACGAAGCGCGTTCGTGGTACCACCCAATTTCGCTCGGCGCATCACAAAATGTGCGGCGCGAAGCCTTGACGAGCTGTAACGGGCTGACCCGTCGCCGGCTACTGAACCAAAGCGCGTTCACCGGAAAGGCTCGGGGGCGAACTCTGCGCGGGGTATTCCGTGCGCGGCTTGCAGCGATGTGCCGCGCTCTCTGAAAGACGAAACGTCCGCTTTTCCCCGTCGGGGCCTTTGCATATTACGATATGCTATTCTACCACCTTGACGGTCGCGCCGTCAAGCGCGATGTGGATCGTGCCGCTGTCGGCCGTGGTCAAAAGCGGCACGCCGTGTTTATGCAGCAGCTCGACGATCTTCTCGTCGGGATAGCCGTAGATGTTGTCCTTGGCGCACGATGCGACGGCAAAACTCGGGGACACGGCCAGCAGGAACTTTTCCGTCGTCGAGGAATAGGAGCCGTGATGGCCGAGCTTGAGCACGTCGGAATCGAACAGAACGTTCGGCAGCGCCTTGAGCATCAGCCGCTCGGCGATGGCCTCGGCGTCGCCGGCAAGCAGCACGGACGTAGCCCCGTAGGCTATGCGCAGCACGACGCTTTTGTCGTTGCTCTCGTCGTATTTGGCGTCGAACGGCGAGAGCAGCCGCACCTCGACGTCCGCGTCGAAGGGGAGCATCGACGTTGCGGTCGCGTAAACGATCTCCGGTTTGACGCCGGCCTTTTTCAGCGCGGCCAGCATGTCGGCGTACGCGTTCGTTTCGGCTGTGTCGCTGGACGTGTAAAACTTGCCGATTTTGTACTTGCCGGCCAGGGCCGCCATGCCGCCGATGTGGTCCTCGTGCACGTGCGTGGCCACGACGATGTCGAGCGTCCGGACCGAGAGGCTTTTTAAGAGGCCGTCTATCGCGGCAAAGCTGTCGCGCGGCCCCGCGTCGACGAGCATCCATTTCCCGTTCGGCGAGCGCAAGAGGATGCTGTCGCCCTGGCCGACGTCGATAAACCACACGTCGAGCGTCTTTCCGCCCGGCACGGCGGTCGGCGCGGGCGACGGCGTCGCCGTCTGCACGATGTACGCGCGGTTATGGAGCACCGAGAGCACGAGGGCGACGAGCATGATCAAAAGGAATACCACGAGCAGCGGCTTGAACAGCCGGCCCCCGTTTTTTCCAGGGATTCGCTTTCTTTCCATAGGTGAGAGTATACCAAATTACGCGTAAAAATGATAGAAAACAGTTGACAACCAGAATCTGGGATAGTATTCTGTACTATATTAACTAGTACAGTTAGCACGGAGGGAGGGGGGCAGCCATGTTTGAGATCGATCGATATGGTCGAACGCCCATCTACGAACAGATCATCGAGAAAACGTCGCGTCTGATCTCCGCCGGCATCCTCAAGGCCGAGGACCAGCTTCCGTCGGTGCGCACGCTCTCGGAAAAGCTCTCGATCAACCCGAACACGCTGCAGAAGGCGTATTCCGAACTGGAGCGGCAGGGGATCTGTTATTCCGTGCCCGGCAGCGGCCGGTTCGTTTCGAAGAACGCGGCCGAGATCGTGCAGGCGCGCGCGCTGACGCTGCTCGACGAGGTCGAAGGGCTGTCACGGCGCTTAAACGCCGCCGGCGTACTGGAGGAGCGCGTGCACGGCGCGGTGAGCAGAGCTTATGGAAGGGGTGAAGGACAATGATCGTGGCAAACGACCTGACGAAGCGCTTTGCGGATACGGTCGCCATCGACCACATGCATTGCACGATTCCGGACGGCTGCATCTACGGCATGGTCGGCGCAAACGGCGCGGGCAAGTCGACGTTTTTACGGCTGGCCGCCGGCGTGTACCAGCCGGACGGGGGGAACATCTCCATCAACGGGGGGAAGGTGTTCGACAATCCGCCGGTGAAGTCGCAGTTTGTGTTCGTGCCGGACGAACTGTTCTTTCTGCCGCAGAGCAATATCGAGCGCATGGCCAAGCTGTACGCTTCAGCGTACCGCAGCTTCAGCCGCAGCCGGCTCGAGAAGCTGGTGAAGCGTTTCGGCCTCGATCCGAAGAAGTCGTTCTCGTCGTTCAGCAAGGGCATGCGCCGGCAGGCGGCGACCATCCTCGCGCTCTCGACGATGACGGACTACATATTCTTCGACGAGACGTTCGACGGGCTCGACCCCGTCATGCGCAACCTCGTCAAGCAGGTGCTGTACGCCGACATCGAGGAGCGGGGCTGCACGGTGATCCTCACGAGCCACTCGCTGCGCGAGCTCGAGGACACCTGCGACCAGCTGGCGCTTCTGTACAAGGGCGGCATCGTGTTCGAGGGCGACGTCGAGAACATCAAGACGTCGCTGTTCAAGATTCAGGTGGCGTTTTCGGAGCCGTTCGACCGCGGCAGGTTCGAGGGGCTGTCGGTCGTGTCGTTCAATAAGCAGGGGAGCGTCGCGAACCTGATCGTGCGCGGCGACCGCGAAGCGGCGACCGCAAAGGTCGCGGCCATGGACCCGCTTTTGCTCGAGGTGCTGCCGCTGACGCTCGAGGAGGTCTTTATCCACGAGATGGAGGCCATCGGCTACGCGTTCGACGCGGACGGCGAACGGGGGGAGAACTGATATGACTCTGTACAAAGAAACGCTGCGGAGGCTGTTCCGCATCGGCATCACGCTGTTTGCGGTCTTTTTCATCGTCAGTACGGTCATGGCCGTGCAGTCCTGCTCGATCATGCTCGCAAACAGCGCGATGCTGGAGAGCCAGCGAGATTTTGCGGGCGTGCTGACCTTCTATATGTACGTCGGCGGCATCGGCTTAGCGTTTGCCGGCTTCTCGTTCCTAAATAAGCGCGCGGACAGCGACTTTTACCACAGCCTGCCGGTCAGCCGCCGCGACTTGTACCTGTCGGTGACGGCGGCGGCGCTGACGTGGATCGTCGGCACGGTGCTTTTTTGCGTGCTGTCCGTCACGGTCGTGCATATCGCCATGGGCGCGGGCTTCGTGCCGCTGTACCCGCTGATGAACTTCCTCTACTATACGGCGGGCGCGGCGCTCGTGTTTGCGGCGGCCGCGATCGCGATGAGCCTCACGGGCACGTGGTTTTCCGCGTCGGTCGTGACGGGGCTGGTGCTGTTTTTGCCGCGGTACGTCCTGTTCCTTGTTGCGCGGTCGGTCGCGGTGGTCTGCGAGGGCCTGATCAACTGGGTCGATTTCTCCGTGCTGCTCAACCCGATCTACAACGCCGCGACGAGCCCGATCGTGCTGCTCTACCGGCCGTCGCTGCTTTACAATCTGATGAGCGTCCCGTCCGACCTGTACTCGCTCGGCCTTGCGGCCGTTGAGCTCGCGGTGGCTTGTTGGCTGTTTATGCGCCGCAAGTCGGAGGTGGCCGAGCACGGCGCGTCCGGCCGCGGCACGCAGACGGCGTTTGCCTGCCTGGTCGCGCTGCCGCTGCTGCTGCTCGTGTTCAGCGGCAGGCTGTCCAGCGTGGGCTTGGCGTTTTCCACCAATATCAGCGCGAGCGTTTTGATCATCACGGTGCTGTCGTTTGCGTGCTACGTCGCCTATCAGATGATCGCGACACGGAGCTGGAAAGCGGTCCTTCGCGCGCTGCCGTGGTACGCGGCGACGGTGGCCTTGGCGTTCGGCGTCATCGCGCTGTCCGGCGCGTACGGCGGGAGCGTCAAGAACGTTTGCCCTGCGGCAGACCAGATCGCCTGCGTGCAGTTTTTGCCGCAGGGCCGCAGCGGCAGCCCGCTCAATTACCGCGAGCTGCTCGTTTCCGGAATAGAGTTCGACGACGAACGGACGATCGCGCTTGTCGCGGAAAACTACGAGCGCACGCTCGAGCTGTACTCGCAGGAGGACGGCGAGGTCGAGGCCTCCGCGGCCTATGCCGACTGGTATAACTTCAACGAGGACAGCGACCGGGCCGTCGTGAAGTTCGTGATGAAAAACGGCAAAAGCTATGTGCGCAACGTGCTGTTCGCAAGCCGCGCGGAGCTTGAGGCCGTGCGCCGCTCAAATACCGCCTATGTCGCCGCGCTGGGCTCGTTCGCGCCGGAACCGTCCATCCGGTACATGTCGCAATACATGTATTCCGCGCTGACCCGCGACGACATCGACCGGCTTCGCAGGTCCTACGAGGCGGAGTTCCCGCAGTCCTCGCTGGCGGATTTTTCCGATCCGTTCCCGATCCTGGTCCTGCCGGCCAGTACCACGCTGCGCGATTCGTACCGGCAGACGCTGGGCTCCTACGAGGTCGGCGGCTTTGTCGGGGTCCGGCGCTATCAGGACAGCTATTCCATCGTCCCCGAGATGCAAAAGACGTCCTCGCTGTGGATGCAGCTGTGCAACGAGCGCGCGGACACGAACGGCTATATCGGCATCAACGACCTGCTCGACGCCGCGCTTAAACCGGATGCGCCGGACTGGACCTACTACAACGTTCAGTTTACGGCGTTCAACGTGCCCATCAGCGCCATGTATATAGGGAACTATCAGGCCGTGGGCGGGATCTATCCGTACGCGCTGTCAGTCTACTGCTACGGCGGGCGCACCGATTTTGGCGCCGAGGCGCTCGGCATCGTGCGCCGGCTCAGCGAGCTCCTGGTAAACGGCAGTCCGTCGGCCGATCCCAACGCTTTGACGCTGGCCGTCCAGTACTGGGCGACGACGGCGGACGGCACGGAATACTATGTGAAAACGCCGGATTACCTCGAGTTCTCCGCGGCCGACCAGGCCGAGATCATATCGCTGCTCAACCGCTGGCAGGAGCTTTCGCTCGTGACGGACGGCACCGGCGGCCTGTATCAGCCGTATCAGCTGGAGGAGCAGCCAAAGTACGGCGTGATGGAACAGCAGAGTTCGACCGTGGCGGCGACGCCGACGCCGGTGCCGGAAGCGGCTGCGGCCGGCAATTAAAACCCCGCGCATATGCGCATAATATACCGTTGTCTTTTGCGGACGGCGACGGTATAATTTTTTTATTGGAAGATTCTAGGGGATTGGAGAGAGCGAAGATGCGAAAACTGTCTCAAAAAGTTGTGGAAGCGCTGGAGCGCGGCGAGAACACGGTGCTTGTCACGGTGCTCGAGAGCCACGGCTCCGCGCCGCGCGGCATCGGCGCGTGCATGCTGGTGTACGAGGACGGCACGACGGTCGGCACCGTGGGCGGCGGCAAGGTCGAGTACGCGGCTACCGTCGAGGCGACGCGGCACCTGCAGGACGAGGGCAGCTTTGCGGAAACCTATAACCTGACGAACACCGAGGCGGGCAGCCTCGGCATGGTCTGCGGCGGCGAGGTGAGCGTGCTGTTTCAGCCGGTCGCGCCGGGCACGGAGATCGCCGCGACGTTCCGCCGCCTTGCCGAGGAGGCGGAGCGCGAGTGCCCCGTCTGCCTCGTGCGCCGGTATGCGCAGGGGCGGCTAGTGGAATCGCAGGTAACGGCCGACGCGCCGCCGCATCCGCGGCTCGACCGCGAGGGCGACGGGTACGTGCTGTACGAGCCCGTGTGCAGCGCGGGCTGCGTGTACGTGTTCGGCGGCGGGCATGTCTCGCAGGCGCTTGCGCCGCTTTTAAGCGGCGTCGACTTCCGCGTCGCCGTGTTCGAGGACCGCGAGGAGTTTGCGCAAAAAACGCTGTTCCCGACCGTCGAATCCATCGTGCTCGGCCGGTTTACCGAGGTGTCGGAGAAGATCCGGATCAAGCGCGACGACTACGTCGTCATCATGACGCGCGGGCATCAGAACGACTACGAGATCCTTGCGCAGGTGCTGAAAACGGACGCGGCGTACATCGGCTGCATCGGCAGCCGGCACAAGGTCGCGTATACGAAGGAGCGGCTGCTGAAAGACGGGTTCACCGAGGAGGAATTCTCGCGCGTGCGCGCGCCGATCGGGCTGTGCATCGGGGCGGAGACGCCGGCGGAGATCGCCGTCAGCATCGCGGGTCAGCTCATCGCGCAACGCGCGGGCATCTCGATATAACGACGGAGGCGGCGTCGGCCGCCCGAAATACTGAACACAGGGGGGACTGAATATGGAACGAAACGTTTCGGCCGCCGCGCTCAAGACGATCCGCGGCATGCAGCAGGACGAGATCAACGAGTGGGCGACGTACCTTGCCGCCGCGAACCTGATCAGGGACGAGGCGAACCAGGCGGTCCTGCGCAGGCTCGCCGCGGAGGAGCTTGCGCACGCGGAGATCTGGAGGAGCTATACGGGCGTCGAGCTTCGACCTAACCGCGCGCTTGTGTTTTTGCGCAAGACGCTGATCGTGCTGTTCGGCTTCACGTTTACGGTCAAGCTGATGGAACTGCGCGAGGGGAACGCATCCATCGCGTACGAGGCGCTGTCTGCGGAAGCGCCGGAGAGCCGCGAGGTTGCTTTGCAGGAGGACGAGCACGAGCAAAAGCTGATGGCGATGCTCGACGAGGAGCGGCTGCAGTACGTCGGCTCCATGGTGCTCGGCCTCAACGACGCGCTGGTCGAGCTGACCGGCACGCTCGCGGGACTGACGCTTGCGCTCAGGAACACGCGCATCATCGCGCTGTCCGGCCTCATCACGGGCATCTCGGCCACGCTCTCGATGGCGTCGTCGGAGTTTCTCTCCGCCAAGAGCGAGGGGCGGACCGACGCATTAAAATCCTGCGCGTATACGGGCGCGGCGTACCTTGTCACCGTCGCGCTGCTCGTGCTGCCGTACCTGCTGTTTCCGAACGAACAGTTCATGCTCGCGCTCATTTCGATGCTCGCGATCGTGATTGCGATCATCGCGGTGTTCAACTATTACCTCGCCGTGGCAAAGGACCTTTGCTTCAAAAAACGCTTCCTCGAAATGGCCGGCATCAGCCTCGGCGTCGCGCTGCTCGCGTTCGTCATCGGCATATTCGTCAAGAAATGGCTTGGTGTGGATATTTGAGCGGTGGAGAAAGGGAATCATTTGGAGCTCTGACATAGTTTTTTGCAGGGGCGCTGCCCCTTTCCACAGTTCGCAATGGTCGCGCGGCCCCTTTGGGGCCTATGCTCCCTTGCTCACTGGGCCTTCGCTTCGCTTCATCCGCCACAGGCGGCGCTCGGCTTCGCCCCCCTGCCAAAGGAACCAGTCCCTTTGGAAACCCATTCCGAAAGGCAGTTTTTACTAGAACTCTTTTCCCGTCTTTTGCTTCTTTTCTTCAAGAAAAGAAGCGGG
>CAZKGE010000093.1:0-8073 GCA_964552065.1 uncultured Oscillospiraceae bacterium
AACGCTCGAGTACGGTTTTTGAGACCGCTATCTTACCATTACATCAGGCGCCGAACAGGTCAACACGCGAATTATAGCATACCGAAATATTGCGTGTCAAACAAATTGCGCAATGTACCGGTGCAGGTTCCAATAGGCGATTTTGCCGACTTCTTCTTTGCTGAACCCTTCGGCGAGCAGCGCCTGCATGAGCTTTGGATAGTCCCTGCCGGAGCGCAGGTCCTGCGGATAATTCTGCATGCCGTCGAAATCGGAGCCGATCGCGCAGCAGTCGACGCCGCCTATGCGCACGACGTGGCGGATCTGCCGCACGATGTCGTCGATGCACGCGCTCGGCTTTTCGGTGAGCTGTTTATTGAAGAAGTTGACGCCGACGACGCCGCTCTGGCGCGCGATCTCGCGGATATGCGCGTCCTCGAGGCTGCGCGGCGACGCGAACACCGAGCGCGCGTTGGAATGCGACGCAAACGCCGGCCGCGACGCGCGCGACAGTACGTCGTCGATGCCGCGGTCCGAAAGGTGCGACACGTCGACCGCGACGCCAATGCGGTTCATCTCGTCGACGATCTCGCGGCCGATGGCGGTGAGGCCGCGCGCGCTGCGCTGCATCGCCGCGCCGGAAAGCTCGTTGCTCTCGTTCCACGTCAGCGTCATGGCGCGCACGCCGAGCTGATGCAGGACGCGCAGCACGGACAGGCTCCCCTCGACCGCTTCCCCGCCCTCGACAGTCAGCACGGTCGCGATGCGGCCCTGGTCCGGCTGAAAACTCCTGGTAAACGGCGTCAGATCGGGGTTGTCTTTCAGCATGCGCCGGTACGCGTCGATCATCGCGATGCACTGGTGCAGCGGCGAGGTCTTTAGCGCGGTGTCGATCCAGCACGCAAAGAACTGGAGCGCGACATGGCCCGCGATAAGCTCCGGAATGGCCGTCACCTGATCGCGCTGTCTTGTGTTGATGTCATAGCCGGATTGCACGGCGCCGTACAGAAAATCGCAGTGCGCGTCCGCGACCGGAAAAGGCATGCTCCCCTCCGAAAAAAGGATGCGCGGCAGTCGTGCGGGCGCATCCTTTTTGATTCAGCTGCTGCGGTTATTTGGCGTAGTCCACGGTGCGCGTCTCGCGAATGACGCTGACCTTGATCTGGCCCGGATACTCCAGCTCGGACTCGATCCTCTTGGCGATGTCCTTGGCCATTACGACGGTGTCGCTGTCGTTCACCTTGTCGGGCTTGACAATGATGCGGACTTCCCTGCCCGCCTGAATGGCGTAGGAGCTCTCCACGCCGTCGAACGAATTGGCGATCTCCTCGAGCTTTTCGAGGCGCTTGATGTAGGTCTCGAGCGTCTCCCTGCGCGCGCCGGGACGGGCCGCCGAGATGGCGTCCGCCGCCTGCACGATGATGGCCTCGATGGTCGTGGGCTCGATGTCGCCGTGGTGCGCCTGGATCGCGTGGACGATCTGGTTGTTCTCGCGGTATTTCTTGGCCAGGTCCGCGCCGATCTGCGTATGCGGGCCCTCGACCTCGTGGTCGATCGACTTGCCGATGTCGTGCAGAAGGCCCGCGCGCTTTGCGAGGGCGATGTTGGCGCCGAGCTCCGCGGCCATGATGCCGGAGAGATGCGCGACCTCGATGGAGTGGTTCAGCACGTTCTGACCGTAGCTTGTGCGGTATCGCATGCGGCCCAGGTACCGGACGAGCTCGTGATGCAGACCGTTCACGCCGGTGTTGAGCACCGCCTGTTCGCCCGCCTCGCGGATCGACGCGTCGACCTCTTTCTTGGCCTTTTCGACCATTTCCTCGATGCGTGCCGGATGGATGCGGCCGTCGAGGATCAGCTTCTCGAGCGCGATGCGCGCCACTTCGCGGCGGATCGGGTCGAAGCCGGACAGAATCACGGCCTCGGGCGTGTCGTCGATGATCAGGTCGACGCCGGTCGCGGTCTCGAGCGCGCGGATGTTCCTTCCCTCGCGGCCGATGATGCGGCCCTTCATGTCGTCGTTGGGCAGCGGCACCACGGAGACCGTCGCCTCCGCGACCTGGTCCGCGGCGCAGCGCTGGATGGCGAGCGAAATGATGTTGCGCGCCTTCTTGTCCGCTTCCTCCTTGGCCTTGGTCTCGATGTCGCGGATCAGGATCGCGGCATCGTGCCGCGCCTCCTGCTCGACGTTGGCGAGCAGGATCTCCCTCGCCGCGTCCATGGACAGGCCGGAAATTTTCTCAAGCTCCTGCAGCTGCTGCGCGTGCAGCTTATTCACCGCCTCGGTCTCGTTCTCAAGCTCCGTCTCGCGTTCCGCGATCGCATGCTCGCGCTGTTCGAGCGAATCCATCTTCTTGTCGAGCGTTTCCTCGCGCTGGAAGATGCGGCGCTCGTTGCGCTGCAGCTCCGCCCTGCGCTCCCGGTTCTCCTTCTCCGCCTCGTTGCGGATGCGGTAAACCTCCTCCTTGGCCTCCAGAACCCGTTCCTTCTTGATCTCCTCCGCTTTTCGCGAGGCGTCGTCGTAGAGCTTCTTGACTGCGTCCTCGGCCTTGGCGACCTTGGCCTCGGCGACGTTGCGGCGGTACACATATCCAACGAAAAGTCCGATCAGCAGCGCGCACGCGGCGATCAGAATGGCTGTCCAAATCTGCATGTACGTTCTCCCATCTATATATAAATATACCGCGCATCCTTCGCGCGGCTTCATATCAAAAAGAATATAGCTCTGCTATGATCAATCTATCAATGAATACACCGAAAGATGCATAATTTACCTAGTTAATTCTAAAACGCGCCTGTCAAAAAGTCAAGAACAATCCGGATATTGCGGCCCTATACGGACAAAAGAACGCATAAAAATCCCGCCTAACGTAAAAATCGTTTCGTTTTACGCCGGACGGAGCGCGGTTTTTTGATGCGCGGATCTCAGTCCGAAGCCTGCGCGTCGACCCAGATGTCCATGCGCTCGCGCAATATGTTCATCTGCGCGGGGCCGTAGTTCAGGTACTGCATCAGGTAGGCGCCCTGGTCGAACGCGTCGCCGAGGTCGTTTTTGGCCGAACGCAGCATCTGCGCAAACTGGCAGTACCCGAGCGCGTAGCGGAAGAAATAGAACGGCGAGTCGATCGCGTGCTGGTAATAGACATTGGCGATCGTTTGCATGCCGTAAGTGGTCAGGTAGGCCTCGATGTCCTCGAGCGACTCGCCCTGGTAGTTGACCTTGATGCTGATGATCGCGGGCAGTATCGTGTTGAGGACGAGCGAGTTGTCGTACTGAATCGTGCACTGGCCGCGGTCGAACTCCGCCTGTCTGCCGATGAACAGCTCGACGGCCATCTGCGACCAGGCCTCCGCGTAGCCGCTGAGGCTCATCACGCGCTGCGAGAGCGAAAGGTCCGTCAGCGCGCGCTGGTAGACATACTGGTACAGGTGCCCGGGGTAGGTTTCGTGCGCGAGCGTGAACAGGATGGTGTCCGTGCTCGCGGACGGGTTAATCAGCACCTCGTTGTCCCTCCAGTCGTCGACGGCCGGGATCACATACATGGCGGGGCTTGTCTGGCTCTCCAGTTCCTCGGGCACCTCGGACACGATCAGGGTATGATCGGGGAGCGGGGCGAGCAGGCCGGAGGACAGCTTCCCGAGATAGTTGAGGTCGTCCACCGTGTTGCCGGTCGTGATGTCGGTTTCAAGTTCGTCGAGCGCGTCCGGATTCTCCATCGCGATCGTGGACATGGCCACGATCATGTTGTACATCTCGTCCTCGAGCAGCTGCAGCGCGTCCGCGGGGTCGAGCAGCGTGCTGCCCTCGTTCTGCATCCGCGCGGCGAAATAATTGATGCCGTCGTCGCCGAGCGCGTACATGCCCTCCGCCGTGCGGCAGCTGGATCGCAGCGATTCGAGCCCGTCGCGCAGCGCGGCGTAGGCGTCGGCAAAGGACGTGGTCACGAGCTGCCGGTTCTGCTCGCGGTACTGCGCTTTTTTCGCGTCGTCAAGGCCTGCGATGTCGTCGAGCGCCTCGTTGAACGTCGCGAGCAGGAACGAGTCCTCGCGCGCGTCGATGATTGCGTCACACTGGCCGATCACGGTGTCGAGCGCATTCTCGGTCATAAACAGGCCGCGCGCGGCACGCTCCCGCTCGTACACGAGGATTTCGTTCATGTAGCGCGGCACGTCCGCGAGCAGCTTGAGGTATTCCTGCACATCCGATTCCGTCTTGAGTTCGTACAGGCCGAGTATGATCGGCAGGTCGGAGTGGAAGCCCGTCAGCGTGGGCAGCGGCTCGTAGTAGTACTCGTACCGGCCCTCGAGGACCGTGTTCTCGAGGTATTCGCCGAGCACGTCGCTGGAGAACTGCCGCCGCTCGTCAAGCTCCTCGCGCGGGATGGCGGCGAGCTCCGCAAGCCAGGCCTCGTACCGGTCGAGCGTTTCACGGCTCTTTTCCTCGGAGAATTCCCCCCAGGTGACGGGCACCGCGGAAGCGTCGATGCCGAATGAGTCCGGGTTTTTGACAAATGCGCGGAACGTATACCAGTCCGACGTCACATAATCGGCAAAGAACGCCCGGTCGATCGCATCGAACCGCTCGTTTGCCGGAAGCGCCGGCGTGGGCGCGGGCGTCGGTGTTGCGCCCGGGTCCTTCATGCCGAATACCACGCTCGAGTCGTTCGACCCCGTGGACGTTTCGGGCTTTTGAATCGGCGAACAGCCGAACGCGGCGGTAAGCAGCACGCACAGAAGCGGCGCGAGCCATCGTTTATAAGCTTGGTTCATTCGGTTCACTCCGTCCTTTCCTGGTTCGCTTCGGCCGCGGTCAGCGCCGCGATATCGCCCGCAAAGCCGAGCTTTTTCAGCGCCTCGGTAAAATACGGCGGGAGCGGGCTGACAAAGCGCAGCCGCGCTTTTGTCACGGGGTGCGTCAACTGCAGCAGATAGCCGTGCAGCGCCTGCCCAACGAGACCGAGCTGCGGCTTTTTCACGCCGTACACCTCGTCGCCCGCGACCGGATGCTTGATAAACGCCATGTGCACGCGAATCTGGTGTGTCCGTCCGGTTTCGAGGCGCAGGCGCAGCAGCGTGTGCGTGCCGAAGCGCTCGACGGTTTCCCAGTGCGTGACGGCCCTGCGCCCGTCCGCGCGCACCGCCATGCGCTTGCGGTCCGTCGCGTGCCGCCCGACCGCCGCGTCCACGGCGCCTTCGTCCTCGCGCAGGTTCCCGTCCACGATCGCGTAATAGCTGCGGTTGGCCTCATGCGAGGCAAACTGCGCGGACAGCGACTGGTGCGCCGCGTCGTTCTTGGCGACGACCAAAAGCCCGCTGGTCATGCGGTCGATGCGGTGCACGATGCCGGGCCGCAGCGCGCCGCCGACGCCGGAGAGGCCGCCAAGCCGATACAGGAGCGCGTTGACGAGCGTGCCGGAGGCGTGCCCCGGCGCGGGGTGCACGACCATCCCCTGCGGCTTGTCGACGACGCAGAGCGCGTCGTCCTCGTAGACGATCGAGAGCGGGATGTTCTCCGGCTCCGCGTTCAGCGGCTCCGCGTCCGGCACCGTAAGACGTACCGCATCGCCCGCGCGCAGCAGTACGCCCGCCTTCGTAACGGCCGCGCCGTTGACGAGCGCGAAGCCGCCGCGGATCAGCGACTGCAGGCGGTTTCGCGAGAGGTCCGTGCAGTCGGCGAGGAACACGTCGAGCCGGCCGGGGCGCTCCGCGATTTCAAGCAGCTCATCCGGCACGCTCTTCCCCCCCCCTGGGCGGCTTCTCATCGAAGGAAGCAAGGATGGAATGATCCTTCATAAACAGCACGTTGACGGCCAGCAGCACGCAGCCGACCGAGAGCGCGCTGTCCGCCACGTTGAACACGGGAAAATCGATCAGCACAAAATAGAACATGTCGCGCACGTACCCGAGCGCGATGCGGTCGATCAGGTTGCCGACCGCGCCGGCAAGTATCAGCGCGAGCGTGACGCGCGGCAGCCAGTGCATCCTTTTGCGGTAGCGGATCAGGTAGAGCGCAAGGAAAAAGCACACCGCGATCGTCAGCACGATGAAAAACCACCGAAAGCCCGCGAGCAGCCCCCAGGCCGCGCCGGTGTTGTGCGTGCTGGTCAGCTGGAACACGCCGGGCCAGACCGAAATCGTGCTGCCGAGCGGCATAAGAAACGCGTCGGTCAGGTACTTTGCCGCCTGGTCCGCCGCGATGAGGATCGTAATCAGAATCAATTCCAGCACAGTCGCTACCTCCGTCGGAGCAATCAGTATATCACGCGCCGCCTTCCGGGGCAACCTCGGCATTAAACAGGTCGGGATACCATTTTTTGTACATGTCATAGGCGGTCGTAACCTTCGTGTAGTACCGGTCCGTTTCCGGGTACGGAATGGCGGACAGCACGCCGCCCACAGCGTACGCCGGATCGCCGAGCCACTTCTCCACGCTGCCGTGGCCGGCGTTGTAGGCCGCGATCACGTGCTTTCCCACGCCGTCGAAGCGGTCGGATAAAAACCGGATGTACCAGCACGCGAAACGGACGTTCGTTTCCGGGTCGTAGAGCGCGGACTCGTCGAACGGCTCCTCGCCGAGCTTGTGCGCGATCCACGCGCCGGAGTCCGGCATGATCTGCATCAGGCCGATCGCGTCTTTCCTGCTGACGGCTTCGGGGTCGAAGCTGCTCTCGCAGCGCATGATGGACAGCACGAGGTACGGATCGAGCTCGTATTCGTCCGCGTATTTTTTAATAAAGCCCTCGTACCGCACAGGATACTGCTTTTTTGCGTTCAGTTCCACGATCAGATCGTGCAGAAGGAACCCCATGTATATCAGCGCGGCCGAGGCCAGCAAAATCATCACGATCAGAATCCACTTTTTCGCGTTCATCCGTCCCGTTTCCCGATCAAAATTTGATACAGCGCGTCGACGCGCGCGTTTAATTCGTCGAGCGTGCCGTTGTTCTCAATGACAAAATCAGCGTATTGCGCCTTCTCCTCCTGCGGCAACTGCGCGCCGATGCGCGCCGCGGCTTCGCGTTCGCCGCAGCCGTCGCGCAGCATGACGCGGCGAAGAGAGGTCTCGCGGGAAGCCGTGACGAGCACGACCGCGTCCATGCGGTCCTGCAGGCCGCATTCGATCAAAAGCGGCGCGTCGAACAAGACGGGCGTGTCCGGGTTTGCCGCAAGGCTGCGCTCGGCTTTTGCAAACATCCGCTCGATCACGGCGGGATGCACGATGCCGTTCAGGCGGGCGCGCGCGGTCGAATCGGAAAACACGATACCGGCGAGTTTTTTGCGGTCGAGCGAGCCGTCCTCCTGCAGAATCCCGTCTCCGAACGCGTCGACGACCGCGCGGCGGCAGGCCGTGTCCGACGCGAGCAGCTCGCGCGAAACGGCGTCCGCGTCCAGCACGACCGCGCCAAGCTTGGCAAACCGCGCGGACACGGTGGACTTGCCGCTGCCGATCGTGCCAGTCAGCCCAATCTTTTGATACCGGCGCGCGGTCATTTTGTGTCGTACCAGCTGTGGCCGGTCTTGACGTCGGCCTCGAGCGGCACGGCGAGCGCGGCCACCTGCTCCATCGCCTCGTGCACGATGGCGGCGACGCGCTCCGCCTCCGCGGCGGGCGTGTCGATGATCAGCTCGTCGTGAATCTGCAGGATCAGCTTTGCGGCAAGGCCCTCTTTTTTCAGCGCGTCCGTCACGCGCACCATGGCGAGCTTGATGATGTCGGCGGCGCTGCCCTGGATCGGCATGTTCATCGCGACGCGTTCGCCGAACGAGCGCGTATTGTAATTGCCGCTGGTCAGCTCCGGCAGCGCGCGCCTGCGGCGGAACATCGTAACGGCGTAGCCGCGCTCCTTCCCCTGCTGCACGCTGTCCTGCATGAAGGCGTGCACGCGCTCGTAGCGCACAAAATACTGCTGGATATATCGCGCGGCCTGCTTGACGGGGATGCCGAGGTTGCGCGCAAGGCCGAAATCGCTGATGCCGTACACGATGCCGAAGTTGACCGCCTTGGCCGCGCTGCGCTGGTCGTTCGTCACGTCGGCAAACGGCACACCGAACACTTCGCCGGCCGTCCTTTTATGGATGTCCGTGCCGCTGTTG
>CAZKGE010000094.1:0-7859 GCA_964552065.1 uncultured Oscillospiraceae bacterium
TCCATCAAAAAAAGCCTGGCCGGGCTCTCGTCTCCGCTGACCTTCCTGCTGCTGACAAGTTTCCTATTGGTCTTCCCTGGCCTGCTCGCGCCGTATTTTTCCAAGTTCTTCGTGGACGAGATTCTGGCCGGCGAAGCGGGCGCATGGGCGGTCCCGTTTTTCCTCGGGCTCGCGGTCGTGGCGCTGTTTCAGGCCGCCGCGTCCCTCATCCGAAACAGATACATGGCCAAGCTGCAGAACGCGCTGTCCAACGGCTTTTCCGGCCGCTTTTTCCGCCATCTGCTCAGTTTGCCGATGGAGTTCTTCCTCCAGCGATTTGCCGGCGACATCGCGTCGCGCGTCGCTTACAACGATATCGTCAGCGATCTCATCACCGGCAGGCTCGCCTCCACGGCGCTCGACCTGCTGACGGCTATTTTCTTTCTGGCGATGATGTTCGTATACAGCCCGCTGCTTGCAGCGTGCGGGGCGGGCATCGCGCTGTTGAATTTTATCTTCATGGCGCGTCTTTCGCGTAAGCGCGCCAACCAGCAAAGAAAGCTCCTGACGGACGAGGGCAAGTTCTACGGCACCAGCACGGCCGGACTTGAAATCATCGAGACGATGAAGGCCGGCGGATCGGAATCGGATTTCTTCGCCCGCTGGGCCGGTTATCAGGCAAAGCTGTTGAACGCCGAGCAGCAGATGGGCGGTACGCTGCAGATGCTGCTGGCGATTCCCCCGCTCCTCACGTTTTTAAACGCCGCGGTCGTGCTGGCGCTTGGCGCGTGGAAGGTCATCGACGCGCAGATGACGCTGGGCACTCTGGTGGCCTTTCAAGGCCTGCTGGCCAGCTTCACCGGCCCCATCAACCGTTTGGTCGGCTTCGGCGACGAAATTCAGGATCTGAACGTCTATCTGGAGCGGCTGGACGACGTTTATGAGTATCCGGCGACGCGGACTGCGGCTCCCCCGCCGGAGCGGCCGGACGGCGGCGGAAAGCTCGCCGGGCGCGTGGAGATGACGGACATTTCGTTCGGTTACAGCCGGCTGGAGCCGCCGCTCATCGAGGGCTTTTGCATGACGCTGGAGCCGGGCGCGCACGCCGCGGTCGTAGGCGCCAGCGGCAGCGGCAAATCCACGCTGGCCAAGCTCGTCGCGAACCTCTACGCCCCCTGGTCGGGCGAGGTCCTGTTCGACGGCAGGCCGCGCGGCGGTATTCCCGCGGGCATGTTCCAGCGTTCGTTTGCGATGGTCGACCAGGAGATCAGCATATTCGAGGGGACGGTGCGCGACAACATTACGCTTTGGAACCCCAACATCTTGGACGCCGACGTGGAGGCCGCGGCGCGCGACGCCTGCATCCATGACATAATCCTGGAGCGCGAGGGCGGCTACGGTCTGGAGCTTGGCGAGAACGGCAAGAGCTTTAGCGGCGGCGAAAAACAGCGCATCGAAATCGCCCGCGCCCTCGCCGTAAACCCGACGATCCTCGTGCTGGACGAGGCGACGAGCGCGTTGGACCCGCTGGTGGAAAAGCAGATCATGGACAACATCCGCAGGCGGGGCTGCGCCTGCCTGATCGTCGCCCATCGCCTGAGCACGATCATGGACTGCGACGAAATCATCGTATTGGATCACGGACACGTGGCGGAACGGGGCACGCACGCACAGTTGGTCGCGCTCGGCGGCGCCTATTGCAAGCTGGTTTCCAACTCATAGCGGAACCTTGCGCAGAAAAGGAAAGGGCGGATTTCGTGCCGGAACGGGAACAAAAACGAATGACCAAGCGGAGATGGCCGGATGCGGGCCTTAAGGACGACGCCGGACTGCATCCTTTCGACGCGGCGCTGCTGCGCATCGCCGAATTTTTGGGCGTCCCCGTCTCCGACATCGAGGCGGACGCGTACCCGGAGGAGGAGCTCTCCGCGCAAAAAGCCGCGGCGCGGTTTTGTCTGCGCCTGCGGCAGGTCATGCTGCAGGGCGACTGGTGGAAGCAGGACGGCGGCCCCTTCCTCGCGTTTTTGGAGGACGGCCAGGAGCCGGTCGCGCTGATTCCCGCTTCGCCGGGCGGGTACAGGCTGTATCGCGCGGGAAAGCGCGGGGGCGCGGCGGTCGATCGGGCGCTGGCGCGCGGGCTGCTCCCGAGCGCCTACTCCCCATACGCGCCGTTTGGCTCCGGCCGGATCGACTTTCGTCAGATTTTGCGCTTCGGCCTGAAGCGCTTTTGGCGGCGGGACCTCACCGTCGCTCTGCTTTCGAGCGCCGCGGGCGGCGTGCTGGGCCTCGCCATTCCGTTTTTCACCGGCATACTGTTCGACTACATCGTCCCCGCCCGGCAGCTCGATCAGCTCGTTTTTATCGTTTTGCTGCTTGTCGCCAGCAGCTTTGCGTCCTTCATCTTCCAGCTCACGCGCTCCGTTGCGCTGCTGAGGATCGAAGGAAAGCTGGACATGGGGCTGGAGAGCGCGCTCTGGGACCGGATTTTGAAGCTTCCGACGGAGTTTTTCCGTGATTTTTCGGCGGGCGACCTGGCCGAGCGGGCGTCCGGCATCACCATGATCCGCAGAGCGGTTTCCGGTGTTGCGCTCAACGCGGCTCTGGCCTGCGTGTTTTCGCTGTTCAGCCTGGCGCTTGTGTTTTCGCACAGCGTCACAGCCGGCTTTGCGGTGCTTTTCTGCGCGGCGGCGCTTGTTGCGGTCCTGACCGCGTTTTTCCGCAGGCTGAAGGCGCCGGTCAAAGAAAAATCGCTGCAGGACGGCAGGATCAAGGGCCTGCTGGTGCAGCTGGTGCGCGGCGTCCACAAGTTTATCATCACGGGTTCCGAGAACGTGGCCTTCGCGCTGTGGCACAGGCCGTTTACGGAGAGCAAGGAGCTGGAGCTGCGCATCGAAACGTCGACGGCCGGCCTCGACGCGCTCCTGTCCGTGTTCCCCATCGCGTCCAGCATCGCGTTCTATGCCGCGGCGTTCTACGGGCGGCCTTCCGTTTCGACCGGCGGGTTTCTTGCGATGTTCTCCGCGTTCGGCGCGTTCGTGTCCTCGCTGATCGCCGTGTCCGAAGCCTTCGGCAGTCTGCTGAAAGTCCTGCCGCTGTATGAAAGGATCAAGCCCGTTCTGGACTGTCTGCCGGAGGTGGACGAGTCCAAGGCAAATCCGGGCAGGCTCAGGGGCGGAATCGCCCTGTTGCATGTTGTTTTCCGCTATCCAGGCGGCGGCAGGAACGTGATCGACGACGTTTCGCTCACCATCCGCGAGGGCGAGATGGTGGCCCTGGTCGGCGGCTCCGGCAGCGGCAAGTCCAGCTGCTAAGATTGCTGCTCGGCTTTGAGCGGCCCCTGTCCGGCTCCATCCGCTATGACGGCATGGACTTAAGCGATCTGGACGTTTCGGAAGTGCGCAGCCAGATCGGCACCGTGATTCAGAACGCGCAGATCATGTCCGACGACATCTATAAGAACATCATCGGCGCAGCCAACCTGTCCATCGAGGACGCCTGGGAAGCCGCAAGGCTCGTCAGCCTGGACCGGGACATCGAGGAGATGCCGATGGGCATGCACACGTTCCTGAGCGAGGGCGGCAGGACGCTTTCCGGCGGGCAGCGGCAGCGGATTCTGCTGGCCCGCGCGCTGGTGCGAAAGCCCTGCATGATGTTTCTCGACGAAGCGACGAGCGCGCTGGACAACAGCACGCAGGCGGCCGTGACGGACAGCCTGAACCGGCTGAACATCACGCGCGTCGTGATTGCGCACAGGCTCAGCACGATCATGAACGCCGACCGGATCGTGGTGTTTGACAAGGGGCGGATCGTACAGGACGGCGCGTATCACGAGCTGATTGCTCGCCCCGGCCCGTTTCAGGAGCTGGCGAAGCGTCAGATCGCTTAGCGCCGATGTGGACTAAGAAAGGGTGATGCGCGATTCAGACGAGCAAAAATGATACCGTAAAAATCGGAGAAAAGCTGTCCCGGACCTTGTACGCGCTGCTTCTTCCGGCAGCGGCGGCGCTGTTCGGTTTGGCCTGCGGCCCCGCGGGCGCACTGCTTTCCGACAGCCTGAGGGCGGTTTTATCGTTTAAAACGGGCGCGCAGGCGGGCGTCGGCTTTCTCATCATGCGCGCGCTCCCGCCGGCGTGTCTGCTTGCGCTTGCGGCATATCAGGTCTGGAGCATTGTCTCCGTGTTTCGGAAAAAGGCGCTCCTGGTCTTTGCCGCGGCGCTCGTCTGTTCGCTTTCGGCGCTGCTTTTCCCGCGCGCGGGCGCGCCGCTTGCCGCGGCGTGGGTCATGAACCTGCTGTTCCTGCTGTTTGCCGCGCAGGCTGCGCTGCAGCTCGCGCTGATGCCGCCGGAGAGCATGTATAAGAACGCCGGCTTTGGAACGCTGCTGTTCCTCGCGGCGATCGGGCTGCTCGCCCTCCTTTCCCCGCGGGACACTCTTGCGCGCGTTCCGGGAGTCGCGTATTTAGCCTACGCGGTTCTGGCGGCGGCCGCCCTGACGCTGCATGTGCTTTGCGCGTGCAAGCAGCGGAATTTCCGGCTGTTGCAGATCACGCTGGACGATTCGTCGATGAGCGACAGCCTAAAGACGGCGCTGGGTTCCGAGGGCATTCAGCAGCTGCTGCCCTATATCGGCCGGCAGATGCGCGGAGGGACGTCCGTTGCCAAGCTCCTGCTGCTGGACATGATGCGCGGCGTTGAGTTCGACGAGAAGATCGACCTGGCCAAAGCGGCGTTCGATTCCGGGCCGCTGGAGGTGCAGTTTGCCGTCGTCGATCAGATATTCGGCTGGAACCTGCCCTACGAACTGCTGCCCTACGTGGTCGAGCGCTGCGGCGCGTCGCTTACGGAGTATTTAATCCGGATGCTGTTCCTCAACTATGGCGACGTTGCGGACCACGGCGCTCTGGACGATCTGCGCGAGCGGTCGGACGCCCTGCGCCGCTATGCGCAGACGGGCGAAACCGAACGGATGTTCGACTACGTGTTTGCGGATAGACGCGAGGGATACGTGAAGATCCTGGACGGCCTTTTAGGATCGGACCGCAAGGAGGATAGGCTGTTTGCCTGCGAGATCATGGCCGGCTTCATCGGCCGGGAGGACAGCGCAAACAGGAAGTATCTGGCCGCGGTGATCGAAAACACGGTCTTAAACCCGGCGGAGCTCGAGGAGATGATCGAGCTCTGCGCGGAATACGACGATGGCTTGCACTATATAAAAAAGGACCTGAGCCGGTACTACGGTTACGCGTTTTTGAAGAAGGTCTGCCGGTACTACGAGCCTGTGAGCATCGTCAAATCGTTCGGCAGCAGCGGCTATCCCGTCCCGATGGCGCTGGTGCTCTGCGCCGCCTGCCGGCTCGAGCAGAACAGCGTGGGCGCGTACCGCGCCAAGGCCGGCCAGTTGACCGAATATCTGTTCCGACTGCGCGCGGAGGAGGGCGGAATCCGCTCGGCCGGGCTTTCCGCGGGGCGGCTCCTGCTGGACGAAATCGGGGATTTAAAACGAACGCTGATTGCGGTGGCGCTCGATTACCTGCTGCTGGTCGAGGCGGGAAAAAGGACCGAGGATACATTTGACGCGCTGGCGCAGGCGCTGGCGGACGGCGAACCTGAGCGGCTGCTTGCGGACCTGTCCGCGGAGACGCGGGCTGCGCTGCTTGAGCTGCTGACGCAGGAGAGCCCGCCGGCGGACGCCCCGGATTATGCCGCGCTGCGGGTCAGCGAAAACAACGCTCTGCTGGAATCCATATACAGATATTCGGGAGGCGAGGCCATGGAAACGAACCTGACGGACAACATCGAGAAGCTGATTACGTTAAAATCCATCCCGATGTTCAGCGAGCTGGATGTGTTTACGCTGCAGCAGATTCAGAAGATCGCGGTCTATAAAAAAATCCCCTCGGGAGAAACGGTCATCGCCGAGGGCGAGGAAGGCACGAGCCTGTATGTCGTCATCAGCGGCAAGGTGGGCGTTTACAAGGGCGAGAAGCAGATCAACGAGATCGGGGCCGGCGGCCTTTTCGGGGAGATGGCGATCATCGAGAAGCAGCGCCGGTCGGCTACGATCAAAACGCTGACCGATACCAGTTTTTTGATGATTGAAGGCGACGATTTTGAGAGGCTCCTGGAGCGCAACAGCAGCATCTCCGGCTCGGTCATCCGGACCCTCGCAGGCAGGCTCCGGAAGATGCTGGAGGCGGGCAGATAGCCGCCGCAAAAGCCGACAAGAAAAAACTGTGCAAAAGCGCAACTCCGCCCTGTACGGCACCCGCCGCGCAGGGCGGCGCATGTAAGCCGCGTTTTTTCGCACGGCCCGAATCTACATCAAATCTTCACATCGCGCCGGTATCCTTCTGATATACGGCAGATTGGAATATTAGGTATGCCGGAAGGATGTTGAAGAGTATGACGAAACGGATTGTGTTCCCCATTGCGGGCATGACGTGCGCAAACTGCGAGAAGCGCGTATCGGACGCGGTGAGGCGCTTAAAGGGCGTTTCGAGCGTCGATGCATCGTTTACGCGGCGGCGCGCCGCGGTTTCCTTCGACCCGGAGAGGACGGATGAATCCGCCGTCAAAGCCGCCATCGAAGCGGCGGGCTACCGCGTGTCCGGCGCCGCGCGCGAGCGTCAGCCGCTTAAAAAGGTGGCTCCCGTCGTTCTGATCGTCGCGGCGCTGTATTTCATTCTGCGCTATACGGTCGGGTTCGATTTTCTCAGCTATATTCCAAAGATTGACAGCACGGTCTCGCTCGCGGCGCTGTTTGTAACGGGGCTGCTCACGAGCGTGCACTGCGTCGCCATGTGCGGCGGTATCAACATTTCCCAGAGCGTCGGCGCAGGCGGCAAAACGGGCGGGCTCAAAAACCCGCTGCTGTACAATCTCGGCCGCGTGATCTCCTATACCGTGGTCGGCGCGATTGTCGGCGGGCTCGGTTCCGTGCTGTTTCTCAGCCAAACGGTCAAAGCCGTTATACTCGTGATCGCGGCGGCCGGCATGCTGCTCATGGGGCTGTCCATGCTCGGCTGGCTGCCCTGGTGGCTCGTGCCGCGCCTGCCCGCGGCCCTTTCAAAAAAAGTGCGTCGGGCAAAGACCGGTGAGGGACCGTTCATCGTCGGCCTGCTCAACGGGCTCATGCCCTGCGGGCCGCTGCAGGCCATGCAGCTGTACGCGCTCGCAAGCGGTTCCGCGATTTCCGGCGCGCTCGCGATGCTGCTCTTTTCGCTCGGCACCGTGCCGCTCATGTTCGGCGCGGGCGTTTTGCTCTCCTCGCTCAAAGCCAGGTCGGCGCATACCGTCGCGCGCATCAGCGCGGTGCTCATCCTCTTTTTTGCCGTGATCATGGCGGCGAACGCGTCAAACCTGCTTGGCGCTTCGCCTGCGAAAACGCCGGCCGCCGCCTCCGCGGAGACGAAAACGGAGCATGGAGCGTCTGATAAGGACGAGACTGCCGCGCTGATTCAAAAGGCGCTCGACAGGGGGTATGTCGCCGCCGAGGTTCAGGACGGCGTGCAGACGGTGACCGCGGAACTAACCCCCGGGCGGTATCCGTACATCATCGTGGAGAAGGACGTTCCCGTCGTGTTCACGATTTCGGCGGACGAAAGCGCGATCAACGGCTGCAATCAATCGCTGGTCATCCCCGCCTACGGCATCGAGCAGGCGCTACAGCCCGGGGACAATGTGATCTCGTTTACGCCCGGGCAGTCCGGCCTCGCGGACTATACCTGCTGGATGGGCATGCTACAGGGGCGTATCCTGGTCGTGGACAGCCTAAACTCGTTGGAGACTCCGTAGGCTGTCGCACGCTTTTGTCGCAAGCGCAACGCTGTGAAAAGATCGCCGCTCGTGCGGTGCGAAGTTTATGTATGTGGAAGAAACGAT
>CAZKGE010000095.1:0-7829 GCA_964552065.1 uncultured Oscillospiraceae bacterium
AAGGGGCGTGTGCGACCATTGCGAACTGTGGATGTCCGGCCCTTTGGCGGGTGCGCGAGAGCAGTGCCCTCGCAAAAGGGGTCCGGGGGCGGAGCCCCCGAGTCAAAAAACGCAGGGGTGAAACCCCTGCCAAACAAAACCATCTTAATCCCTTATGCCTGCTACGCCCGTCCCCGCCAGATTCACGACGCGCCGCCCGCGCTTCCTGGCGTAGTTCACGGTGTACGACGTGCCGCTGCCGCGCTGCGTTAAGTACGCGATGCAGCAGTCGGAGTGATCGACTAAAAAGCGGTTGCGTTTGCGCATGGCGGCGGGCGCGTTGCTGGTCTCGCTGGCGTAATACGCGGCCGCAGCCTCGCGAAGGATGCGTTCGTAGCGGGTCTTCAGCGCGTCCGGGTATTCGTCGGCCTGCGTATGCGACGGGAGCGCGAGCAGGAGCCGGACGTCCGGGTAATCGGCCCTGAGCGCGAGCACGGCCTCCGCGGCGATCGTGTCGAAGCCCGGCGCGCCGCCGGCAAGGAACGTGCGCACGCCCGAAGCTGCCGCCTCTAAGACGGTGCGGTCGAGCAGGCTTTTCAGCCGATACATGCCCGCTTTCGTCTCGTCGCCGCCGTCCGGCAAAAGCGGCGGGCGGTGGCCCGTAAAGCAGCAGCTGTGCAGGCCGTCAAAGCGCGCGCGTTCCATCCATGCTCCTCTCGCCGATTAGATTCAGCGCCTCGGAAAAGTCGCGCGTCTTGCGCCCGGCCATTGCGGCTGCCGCGATGCGGACGGCGTCGGAAATGGCGTTGTCGAACAGCTCGAAATAGGACTCCGTGCGCGGACTGTCCGGCGCCCAGGGCGCGCGCCATTCGGCGTGCCCGATGTTGAACAGCGTCTGCATGTCCTCGGGGCCTGTCGTCATCAAAAAGCCCGACAGCTTGCCTTCCCGCAGCCGCAGCGCGCGCTCGGCAAAGCGCAGAAAGCGCAGCTTGCCGCCGCGCGGGTCGTATACGAGCGGCTGGACATGCTGCCACTTCCGCCAGGCGCGCGTAAATATGCCCGCGGTGCGCCTGCCGCCGAGCTCGTAAAACAGCGACGTGTGCAGGGCGTCCGCCATGCGCACGGCGTGCTCGACGCGGTAGAGCTCGTTCGGCGGGCAGAACAGCCGCTTATCGCCTGCGCAGGAACGCACGACGAGGTCCTGGCGCATCTCGAAGCGCGTGTGGTCGTTGCCGGTGCGCTGCGACTCGATGTACGGATGCATGTCGCTGTCGAGCACAAAATGGCACAGGAACCCGAGCACGTAGGAAAACGCGCGCTCGTCCGAGCAGGAGAGCTGGAACAGAATGGCAAACAGCCCGTCGCCCGGGGCGGCGTGCAGCTCCGAGCCGAGGGCTTTCTGGTGCCTGGCAAACGGCGGGGGCGGCAGCCTGTCGCCGAAATAGACGTCCGGTCCGTACAGGCCGAGCAGGAACGCGTCCATGTGCCGCTTTGTCATTTCATATGCGCTCTTTTGGAGCCGGTCCTGCACGCAGTAGCCGTGCAGGGCGTGCGCGTATAAATATGGCATATTTGCATTATAACGTAAATTGTGTAACAGGAGCTCAAGCAAAGCGTTACGTTTCTGTGAATCTTTTTTTACCACTACACATTCAAGTTTTGGCATGCTACAATACGTTTATACGACGGCTGGTTCGGCATGAGGTGAGGAATTTGTACAAGATCAAACCGCGCAGGCGGAAGCTGCGCGTCAACAATCCGGTGGCTTTCGGCATCCTTTGCGCGATGATCGTCGTGCTGATCATCGGCGGCGTCTACGCGCTCGCCGTAGGCGTCGTCGCGCCCGGCGTGCAGACGCTCAAGGAGCTTTACGCGACGCCCGCGCCCGAACCGACCGCACCGCCCGCCACCACAAAGCCCACGTTCACGCCCGCGCCGACGGACACGCCCGAGCCGACGCTCGAGCCGGGCACGACGCCTACGCCTTCGCCGACGCAGGAGAACGCGGCGACGGGAAAGCTGTCCGGCAAGGTGATCGGCATCGACCCGGCGCGCGGCTACACGTCCAAGGTGTTCGGCGTGTCGACCGGCGTGTACGCAAACCGATTAAACTTCGCGGTCGCCCAGCTCGTCAAGGCGGGACTCGAGGCCGAGGGCGCGACGGTCGTTCTGACCTACACGGACGTTAAGCAGTCGCCGGACGACACGGCGCGCGCCAAGGCGCTCAACGGCGCGGACGTCGACATCGCGCTGCGTATCGAGTGCAACTCCGTGTCCGCGTCCGACACGCGCGGCGCGCAGATGTGGATCCCGTCCGCGCACGAGAACCAGACGCAGTGCGAGAAATTCGCAAAGACGATGCTGTCGGCCTACACAAAGGCGACGGACCTGCCGATACGGCTGTACAACAACGCGTCCATCCGCAAGCTCGACGACCTGGACGTCTTTAACAAGACCGTTTCGCCGATTGCGTCGATCATACTCGGGCACATCAGCAACACGGCCGAGGATAAGCTGCTCAACGACGCGGACTTCCAAAAGAAGATGGCCAAGGGCATCGTGGACGGCTTCCTCGCGTATTTCGGCTGAGCGTCCGGGGCGGCCCGCGCAAACGGCGCCATTTTTTTGAAATTTATTGCCTAGGAAATACCGCATGTGTATAATAAAAAGAACGTGTACTGCACTCGATACGGTACATGCTCTTTTTATTTTGCTCCACTTCTATATATCGCGGGAGGAGGCATCCGGTGGGAGGTTTTCGTGGCGGGGTACATCCGCTGAAAGCAACGCAAGAGGGGAAGCCGCTTACGAGCGGCAAAAGCGTCCGCGCGCTGGTTCCGGGCGCGGTGACAATTTCCATGAGCATGCATGCCGGGGCGCCGAGCGAGCCGTGCGTCGCCGCCGGCGACACGGTGCGGCTGGGCCAGGTGATCGGAACGCCCGTGGGCGTGCTCGGTCTGCCCGTGCACGCGAGCGTGTCGGGCAGGGTCACGGCGGTCGGCCCGGTGCAGCAGCTGCGCGCGCAGCGCGAGGTCTGCGTCACGATCGAGAACGACATGCGCGACGACTGGGCCGAGCTTATCCCCGCCGGCACGCTCGGGAACGCGTCCGCGGGAGAAATCGTCGCGGCGGTCCGCGCGGCGGGCATCTGCGGCATGGGCGGCGCGGCGTTTCCGACGCATGTCAAGCTCACGGTCCCGGAGGGCAAGTCCGCGGACGCCGTGATATTGAACGGCGCGGAGTGCGAGCCGTTTTTGACGGCGGACCACCGGCTGATGCTGGAGTCGCCGCGGCGCGTGCTCGACGGCCTAGTGCTGATCATGCGCGCGACGGGCGTTTCGCGCGGGGTCGTCGCGATCGAGGACAACAAGCCGGACGCGGTCAAGGCCATGTCCGAAGCGGCCGCGGGCATGGAGGGCGTCTGCGTCCGCGTTCTGCGCACCAAATACCCGCAGGGCAGCGAGAAACAGCTGATCCAGACCGTGACGGGCCGGCAGGTGCCGCAAGGAAAGCTCCCGATCGACGCGCACACGCTGGTGTTCAACGTTTCGACCGCGGCGGCCATTGCCGACGCGGTGCTTCTCGGCAAGCCGCTCGTCGAGCGCGTCACGACCGTGACGGGCTGCGTAAAGGAGCCCGCGAACCTGCTGCTGCGCGTCGGCACGGCGTTCGGCGACGCGGTCGACGCGTGCGGCGCCCTCCGCGCCGCGGCGGGCAAGGCGCTCGCCGGCGGACCGATGACCGCGCTCTGCGCCGCGGACCTGGCCACGTCGATCGGCAAGGCGACAAACGGCATACTCGTGCTCGACAAAAAGCAGGCGGCGGTTCCCGAGGAGCAGCCGTGCATCCGCTGCGCGCGCTGCGTGGACGCCTGCCCGGCCGGGCTGCGTCCGTACCAGATCAAATACGATCTCGACGCGGGCGACCTCGACGCCGCGGCCCGCCACAATCTGGCCGATTGCGTGCTCTGCGGCGCGTGCAGCTATATCTGCCCCGCGAGACGGTACCTTGCCCAGGGCTTTAAAGTCGGCAAGGACGCGCTTGCGGCAAGGAAGGGAAGGTAGCCAACCATGCCATACACCGTTTCCCTCGCGCCGCATCTGTTTGCGCGCGACAACACCGCGGCTTTGATGCGGGACATGCTGATCGCACTTTTCCCGTGCGCGGCCGCGGGCGTGTGGCTGTTCGGGTGGAACGCCGCGCGCGTGCTGCTGCTCTCCATGGCGTCCTGCGTGGCGCTGGAGCTGCTGTATCAGAAGCTGACGCGGCAACCCGTGCGCGTAGGCGATCTTTCGGCCGCGGTCACGGGCGCGCTGCTCGCGCTAAACCTCCCGTCGACCGCGCCGTGGTGGCTGGTGCTGGTGGGCGCGCTCATCGCAATCGTGCTGGTCAAGCAGCTGTTCGGCGGCATCGGCCATAACTTTATGAACCCCGCGCTCGCGGCGCGCGCCGTGCTGTTGGCGTCGTGGCCCGCGCGGTTGACGGCCACGGCCACCGCCTCGGCCTATCCGCTGCCGTTCGACACGGTCACGAGCGCGACGGTGCTGAGCGGCGGCGCGGCGGACGCGATAGCGAGCGCGACGACGCACGCCACGGGCGGCTCGTTTATCGACAAGGCGACGACCATGGACCTGCTGGTTGGCAACATCCCGGGCTGCATCGGCGAGGTCTGCAAGGTCGCCATCCTGCTCGGGCTCGTCTACCTGCTTCTGCGCCGTGTGATCTCCTGGCACATCCCCGTCGTGATGATCGGCACGTTCATGGCCTGTTCGCTGCTGTTCGGGGCGGACCCGGTAAAAGCGGTGCTTTCGGGCGGCGTGCTGTTTGCGGCGGTGTTCATGGCGACGGACTATACCACAAGCCCCATGACGAAGACGGGCAAATGCGTCTACGCGTTCGGCGCGGGGCTGATCGTGGCGCTCATCCGCTCGTTCGGCGGCTATCCGGAGGGCGCGACGTACGGCGTGCTTTTGATGAACGTCTGCACGCCGCTGATCGACCGCGCGATCAAACCCAGGGTGTACGGGGAGGTGAAGGCGCGTGCGTGACATACTGCGGCTTGGGCTCAAGCTGTTGATCATCTCCGCCGTCGGCGGGCTCGCGCTCGGGCTGACGAACGCGGTGACCGAGGGGCCGATTCAGGAGCAGCAGGTCGCCGCGGCGGACGAAGCGCGCAAACAGGTCCTGCCCGGCGCCGAAACGTTTGAGGCGCTCGAACCGGCCGAGGGCCTCGACGAAACCTACGCGGGCCGCGACGGCTCCGGCGCGCTTATCGGCCTGACCGGCAAGATCACGGCGCAGGGCTACGGCGGGCCGATCGAGGTGACGGTCGGCGTCGATACGGACGGGGTCATCACCGGCGTTTCCGTCGGCGGCGCGGACTTTAAGGAAACCGCGGGCCTCGGCGCGCGCACAAAGGAGCCGTGGTTTGCCGGGCAGTTTGCCGGCAAGACGGCGCCGGTACAGTTAAAACAAAACGGCGGCGAGATCGACGCGGTGGCGAGCGCCACAATCAGCTCGTCCGCCGTGACGCGCGCGGTCGACGCGGCGGTGACCGCTTTGACCGCCGCCATGCAGGGGGTGCAATGATATGAACGAAAAACAGTCGCTGCAATCGGTATTCTTTAACGGCGTCGTCAGCGAGAACCCGACGTTCCGGCTCGTGCTCGGCACCTGTCCCACGATGGCGATCACGACCTCGGCCGTCAACGGCATCGGCATGGGCGCTGCCGCGACGTTCGTGCTCGTGGGCAGCAACGTGGTCATCTCGCTTTTGCGCTCGTTTATCCCGGACCAGATCCGCATCCCGGCGTTCGTCGTGGTCATCTGCACGTTCGTGACGATGGTGGAGATGTTCATGCACGCGTTCGTGCCGTCGCTGTACGCGTCGCTCGGACTGTTTATCCCTTTGATCGTGGTCAACTGCATCATCCTCGCGCGCGCGGAGGCGTTTGCCAGCAAGAACGGCGTACTTGCCAGCGCGGCCGACGGCGTCGGCATGGGGCTGGGCTTTACGATCGCGATCACGCTGATCGGCTGCATCCGCGAGCTATTGGGCAACGGCACGCTGTTCGGCGCGTCCGTGTTCGGCGCATCGTTCGAGCCGATGCTGCTTCTGATCCTGCCCACGGGCGGCTTTATCGTGTTCGGGCTGCTGCTCGGCTTGATCAATCTGATCACGTCAAGCATCGCCAGGCGGAAGGAGGACAGGGGCGAATGAGCGAAATCGTCAAGGTGCTGCTGTTCATGGTCAGCTGCGTGCTGACCAACAACTTCATATTCGCGCGCTTCCTCGGCTGCTGCCCGTTCCTCGGCGTGTCCAACAAGGTCGAGACCGCCGTCGGCATGGGCGTCGCCGTCACGTTCGTGATGGCGCTGGCGAGCCTGTTTACGTACATGGTCTACCATTGGATCCTCGTCCCGCTGGGATTAGCGTACCTGAGCACGATCGCGTTCATCCTCGTGATCGCGGCGCTCGTGCAGGTCGTGGAGATGTTCCTCAAAAAATCCTCGCCGAGTCTCTACGGCGCGCTCGGCATCTATCTGCCGCTGATTACGACCAACTGCGCGGTGCTCGGCGTCACGATTTTGAACATCACCGAGGAGCTGTCGCTCGTGTACTCCGTGCTCAACGGCGTGTTCGGCGCGCTGGGCTTTCTGCTTGCGATCGTGCTGATGGCGGGCGTGCGCGAGCGGCTCGAGTCGTCCGCGATTCCTTCGCCGCTTCGCGGCTTTCCGATCTCGCTCGTGATCGCGGGGCTGATGAGCCTTGCGTTTATGGGCTTCAACGGCATGGTGTAAAAGCCGCGCTGCATGAACGCGGCGCACAGGAGCATGGGAGGAAACGAAATGAACCTTGTACCGGTATTGACCGCGCTCGGCGTGCTCGGCGCGCTGGGTTTACTGTTCGGGCTCGCGCTGGGCGTCGTGGGCAAGAAATTCGCCGTGGAGGAGGACGGGCGCGTCGGCCGCGTGCGCGAGGCGCTCGGCGGCGCGAACTGCGGCGCCTGCGGCTTTGCGGGCTGCGACGCGTTCGCGGCCGCGGTTGTGGCGGGGAAGGCCCGGGCGGACGGCTGTCCGGCGGGCGGGACGCGGACTGCGCGCGCCATCGCGGACGTGATGGGCGTGACGGTGGGCGACGCCGAACCCGTCGTTGCGCGCGTGCTCTGCAACGGCACGCACGACAACGCCGCGGACCGGTATTGCTACGAGGGCCTGTCCAGCTGCCGCGCCGCCGTCTCGGTATCGGGCGGGCCAACGCTTTGCGAGTTTGGCTGCGTGGGCCTCGGGGACTGCGCGGACCGCTGCAAGTTCGGCGCGATCACGATCGCGGACGGCATCGCGCACATCGACGACGACAAGTGCACCGGCTGCGGCGCCTGCGTGTCCGCGTGCCCGCGCGGCGTGATCGGGATGCTGAAAAAGTCGAGCACCGTGGTGGTCATGTGCCGCAACAAGGCGACCGGCCGCATTGCGCGCACGCAGTGCAAGGTCGCCTGCATCGCCTGCGGCCGCTGCGAGAAGGCCTGCCCGTCCGGCGCGATCGTGGTCGTCGACGGCGTCGCGCGCATCGACGAAAAGACCTGCACGCGCTGCGGCGCCTGCGTCGCCGTGTGCCCGACGCGCTGCATCGTCAATTTTTATGAAACGGCGGCGGAAGAATAGGCGGTGAACGGGTCCGCTGCTTTGCCCGCCTATGCGTCCGCGGGCATCCTGCTCGCGTGCGCGCTCGTCGCGTATTATATCGTCCGGCTCGCCGGTTCGCAGCGCTATCACCGGCGCGTGCCGGGCGCGCTGAAGATCCTGCTCGCGATGGTCGCGTCGCAGGCGGCGTTCGTGTTCTTTCTGCC
>CAZKGE010000096.1:0-1416 GCA_964552065.1 uncultured Oscillospiraceae bacterium
ACACGGCGGGGCTCTCGATCCTCGGCATCACCGAGGAGTCCGCCAAGGCGTTCGACATCCAGCTCTCCGAGGGCGAGCTGCCGTCGGGCAAGCGCGGCAACACGTACGAGATCGTGTTCGGCTCCTACACGCTCACGGATTTTTACGATCCGGACAGCGGCCGGCAGGCGGTCGACAAGGACGGCAACCCGAAGCTCGACTTAAACGACCGGTATACCATGTCGTTCGACTACAACAATTTCTATCCGCGCCAGGTTGTGGGCGACGGCACGGATACCGATACGACGCCGCCGGGAAAGATCTATCAGGTCCGGCCCGTCGGCAAGATGAGCGAGGAGAACAACCAGTACAGCTGGTACTGCCTGATGAACCTCAGCGCGCTCGAGCAGCTCATCAAGGAGAACCGCACGTACCTAGGCAAGGACGTCGGCAGCAAGTACGACCAGGTGCTCGTCAAGTGCGCGAGCATCGACGACGTCAAGCCCGTCAAGGAGCAGATCGAGGCGCTCGGCTACGGCACCTACAGCCTGCAGGACGCGGTCGAGATGGCGCAGGAGTCCACCAAGCGCGTGCAGTACCTCCTGGGCGCGATCGGCGGCGTGGCGCTGCTCGT
The DNA here is from genome assembly GCA_964552065.1 of uncultured Oscillospiraceae bacterium. Taxonomy (GTDB): domain Bacteria; phylum Bacillota; class Clostridia; order Christensenellales; family CAG-138; genus CAZKGE01. The sequence goes on from CAZKGE010000096.1 coordinate 614, forward strand.
AGCGGCCATCGGCATCATGAACACGATGATGATGAGCATATTCGAGCGCACGCGCGAGATCGGCATCATCAAGGTGCTCGGTTGCCGCATGGGCAACATCGCGTCGCTGTTCCTCGCGGAGGCGGCGTTCATCGGCCTGTTCGGCGGCGCGCTGGGCCTGGGGCTAAGCTACGGCATATCGGGCCTCTTAAACCTTGCGCTCGTCTCGGCGGGCTTAAAGAGCATCATCCCGTTCACGCTCGCGATCGGGGCGGTGGTATTCTCGATATTTGTGGCGCTGCTCGCGGGCCTCTATCCCGCCGTGCGCGCGATGAAGCTCTCGCCGCTCGCGGCGATTCGCAACGAATAATAGAACGGACGGGCGGCGCAGCCGCTGCGCCGGCAAACGACGGGGAGGATGGGCATGACGGCGGATACGGCAAGAAAATGGAGGAGGATCGCGGGGTTTTCGATGCTCGGCACGTACGCGGTCGCAATCGCGCACATCGCGCTCAACGCCATCGCGCTCGCGCGCAATCCCGCGACGAGCTTCCCCTGGTACGCGGCGATCTTCTATACGGGGCTGTACTACGTGCTGCCCATCGTGCTGCTGCTCGCGCTGTATGTGTATTGCAGCGTGCGCTCGGAGTGAAGGGCGCGGGGAACGGGGAACGAGGGTTTAAAAACGCTCCCGGCCATTCGGCCGGGAGCGTTTTGATTTGGGAGGGGGCACGGCGGGGGGGGCGCCCCCCCCCCCCCCCCCCCAGAAGGAGACCCCCCCCGTAACCCCCCCGGAGAAGGGGCGGGGATGAAAACACACAAGT
>CAZKGE010000096.1:1426-7757 GCA_964552065.1 uncultured Oscillospiraceae bacterium
GCGGGGACTCTGTCCCCGCACCCCTGCCAAAGGAGGAAACCCCCTTTGGAACCCCGCAGGAATATGTGCGCGTGATAAAGCCCTAGAAGTCTTTATTGTGTTTAGGATGAAGAACATGCGCCAACTCATGGAGGATCACATATTCGATACGGGGTTTGGAAGTCTTGAAAAGATAGAAACCCGCATGAATACAGACTTTTTATAAGGACACTGTTGACAAATGAATGGAAACAAGTTAAATTGTATGTGTAACGTTCGTCATACGATCGAGGGGGAGTATATTTGAAAGAGAAAATCGGATACCATGCGCTTCGTTTATTTGATAAAAACGGATTTCATGGCACATCCATGAGAGATATTGGGAACGCCTCAGGATGCAAAACGCCAACGGTATATCATTACTATGCGAGCAAAGAGAATCTTTTCGACGAAGTCGTTCGTGTAGCTTACTTAAATCTGGTTGACGAGTTGCGTAATAGGCTTCAAGGCAAAATGTCACCTAAAGATTTTTGTGTTCAAACTATTATGCAGAAGAAGCACCTTTCAGAAGATGAATTGCTCATACATCGCCTTGCAATGAAAACATGGCTTGGATTTGAGGGATGTGACGAAACCAGACGAATGATGTTGGAATGGGAAACAACTCGGAGTGAACGAAACAAGGCGTTACTATCCGATGCTATTTCATCAAAGACTTGGGTCAGCATTATCACCCGCACTTATATGCAGTTGGTAGAGAGGATCGTTCTATTTAATGAAAACATATCGGATGATGAAATAATCGATGAAATGACTTTAGTGTTTGAAGCGGCTTATCAATATAAAAAGGAGGATTTTTGAAATGGAATTGGAACAGAAACTGAAAACACTGCAAATATACTATGCTGCAGCTTTGGCCGATTGCACAACACGGTATGGTAACGAAGGGATTCTCGAAAAAATCACAGAACAAAAGAGAGTTGAGCAGGGAAAAGCGGGGGCTTCTTTAGCCGAACGATTTGGTGTCAAGGAACCTTGGCAGGCGTTTGAGAAAACACAGGAAGTCTATGGGTGCGCTGATTGGGTACGAGTGGATACAGAGAATGGCTTTGCAGCTGTCGCTTCAAATTGTATGTTATGTGCAATTTCAAAGAAAATGGGGCCCCATTCCCCTTGTCAAATCCACTGTCTCACACCGATTGAGACTATGCTAAAAGCAGTAGCTCCGAACATGGAGTTTATCGTTGAAAAAACCTTGTGGAACGGAGATCAATGTAGCGTGAAGGTCGAGCTTAAGTAAGAGTCTCCATATACATAGTTGTAATAAAAGCTCCCGGTCATTTCGCCGGGAGCTTGTCATTTCACACCGCGCCGCTTTTTGCGCGCTCCTTACCGGAAATCAACGTAGACCGCGTTGATCGAGGTGTCCTTTTCGTATTTGACGCCCCAGGACAGCCCGCCGGTGTAGGCGAACGCGGCCTTGGCGGCCAGGGCGGCGTTCTTGAGGTTGTTGTTGCAGCTGGTCAAATTATCGACCGCGCCGGAGAACGAGTTTTTCTTGCCGGCGAGGTATTTGTCGGCCTGGTTGTCGGCGTCCTCGACGGCTTCGAGCAGGTTCTGGTACGCGGCGATGAACGCGTTATAGGCGTCGAGCTGCGACTGCGTGTAGCCGTTCGTAAACGCCGGCGGCATAAACCCGTGCGTGCTGAGGCGCTTGACGGTGACCCCGTTGCCGGATACGGCGGGCACGGTCTCGCTGCCCGTGGGCGTCTCCCCGCCGACGATCGGCGGCGTCTCGCCGCCGGGCGTGCCGTCGGCCGGCGGCGCGGTGCCAGGATCGACGATCTCCGGCGTGGCCGTCGGTGCCGGCGGCGTCGTCGGGTCGGGGATCAGCGCCTCGGTCTTGATGACGTTCGCGGTGAACGACTTAAGGTTCTTGCAGGTCCTGAGGTACTGCTCGGCGAGCATGGACTGCCAGCGATAGGACGCGTAGTCCGACGTGTACTGCAGCTCCTTGTTGACGTCGATGCCGTAGACCTCCTTGATGATCGACACGCGCTTGCTTTGGTCGGTGAGCACGAAGTTCCAGTTGAAGATCGAGTTCATGCGTCCGCTGATCGAGTGCATGCCGATGTTCTCGGAGTCGAGGTTGTAGGCAAAGCTCGCCAGCGCCGCGGTCTGCGCGAGCGTGCAGTTGGTGAACAGCTGCCCCTCGAACGCGCCGATGATGTCCGGGATCTTGACGATCAGATTGTTCTGCTGCATCTGCCGGAATAGCGCGATCATCATCTGCTTCTGGCGGTTGACGCGGTTGAGGTCGCCGGACTCGTCGACGTTCTTGCGCACGCGCAGGTAATCGAGCACGGCCTGGCCGTTCATGTGCTGCTGGCCCTGCTTATAGGAGCGGCCGGCCATTTTAAAGCTCAGCTCGAGGTCGTAGTCCACGCCGCCGAACGCGTCGACAAGGCTCTTGACCGCGGGCATGGTGACGGCGTAGTAATAGTTGATCGGGATGCCGCCGAGCTCCCAGCTCGCGGTCTCACAGACCTTGAGGAAGCCCGCGCCGCCCTCGGCCTCGAGGCCGCCGCCGCAGTTGATCGACGCGTTGATCTTGTAGATGCCCTTCACGCCCGGTATCTTGGCGTAGGTGTCGCGCGGGATGGAGAGCAGGTCGACGCGGTTCTCGTTGAAGTTGATCGCGATGATCATGATGACGTCGGCGTGGTAGTCGTGCTTGCCGCTCCAGGTCTCGCGCTCCGCGGCGTAGTCCACGCCGATCACGGCGACGTTCAGGATGCCGCCCATTGCGGCGAGCGACGGATCGGCTTGCTGCACGAGCTTCTCATACGGGCTTAATTCGTCCGTGGCGGCCGGCGTGGGCGTCGGCGTCGCCTCCGGCCCGAATATCGACTGCGTCACGGGCGTGGACGAGGCGGACGGCGCGGAGCCGCTCTGGAAGAACGAACCGGGGTTATAGCGCAGGTTGTAAACGTACGTGGCGCCGGCGCCGAGCAGCAGGGTAAAAGCGCCCGCAAGCGCGAGCAGCAGGATCTTTTTTTTGCGCGTGAAACGCTTTTTCTTCGGTTTCTTCTGCACGGTCTTTTTCGGCGCGTCGGAAAAATAGTCGGTCGGCAAAAACGCCTCCACGTTGTCCGCCTGCACGCGGTCCTTGTCCGCTTCCTCCATAAACGGCGGCGAAGCGCGGCGCTTTTTCACGCCGTTTCCAAAGATGACGGTCTCGTTGTGCTGATCCATACAGGGGTTTGTTCCTTTCCCGTGATCCCCTTGCGCACAAGACGCGCAAAGGAATATGCCACGCTTATTATATCAGAATTAAAACGGTTGTAACGTCCATTCAAAGATATTTCAAAGTGTTTACATTATTGCCAAGCGGGTTTACACGAATAATCACGAATTGCTATTTGAAGTTTTAATCGGATGCGGTATAATAATTTGCCTACGGGTTTCGTATACTGCAGGAGGATACAGGCGAAATGATTGTGATAATCCCCGCTTATCAGCCGGACAGGAAGTTGGTCGACCTGGTCCGGCGATTGGAACGGGAAACCGACTACGGCATCCTGATCGTGGACGACGGCAGCGACGCAAGCTGCAAAGCTGTGTTTGAAGAGGTGTCCGCGCACGCGGTGGTGCTCCGCCACGAGACAAACCGCGGCAAGGGCGCGGCGCTCAAGACCGCGTACGCCTACGCCAGGACGGCGTACGCCGAGGACGAGGGGCTTGTGACCGTCGACGCGGACGGCCAGCACCTTACGCACGACATCGTGCGCGTCAGCGAGGCCTGGCAGTCGCAGCCGGACGCGCTGGTGCTCGGCTCCAGGCGCTTTTCGGGCGACGTGCCGTTTAAAAGCCGCGCGGGGAACGCGATTACGCGCGTGGTGTTCGCCGTTTCGACGGGCGTGCGCGTGTTCGATACGCAGACGGGGCTGCGCGCGTTCTCGGTCAGGCGCATTCCGGAGATGCTCGAGCTTTCGGGCGACCGCTACGAGTACGAGATCAACGTGCTCCTGTACGCCACAAAGCACGGCATCCCGATCGTCGAGGTGCCGATCGAAACGGTGTACATCAACGAAAACGCCAGCTCGCACTTCCACGCGGTGAGCGACGCTTGGCGCATCTATAAGATGATCCTGCTGTTTATGGCAAGCTCGCTGACCTGCGCCGTGCTCGATTACATCCTTTTGATCGTGCTGTCGGCGGCGACGAGCGGGATGCGGCTTTCGCTGCTCATCAGCGTCGTGGGCGCCAGGTTGATCAGTTCGTTCGTCAACTACTGCATCAACCACAACTATGTGTTCCGCAGCGGTGTAAAAGGCAGCGTTTGGAGATACTATTCCATGGCGGCGATCCTCCTGGCCGTCAACTACGGCCTGATGGAGCTGATGATACTCATCATGCCGATCGCGGCCGCGAAGATCGTCGTGGAGCTTTTGATTTACCCGCTGAGCTTTTTAATGCAGCGCTGGTACGTATTCATCGAAAAGAGAGGAAAGGGAGCGCGGTAAAGGCCGAATGGAGAGCGGGAACGGTTCGACGAGAGGCAAGCGGATTCTGGGAATGGTGATTGCCGATTTTTTCGTTTTTGCGGTGCTGCTGCTCACATTCGCGTACTTCCACCACGTGCGCGTGGACCGCATGCAGCCCGTCGAGATCCTCGCCGCAAACACGCCTAAGCCGGTCTATCCGCCCGCGGCCACGCCGACGCCGGAGGGTGAGCTGCCCGCCATCGCGCCCGCCGTTACGCCGGATCCGAACGACCTTTTAAAGGGCAAGTACGCCGACCGGTTCACCATGGGCGGCGTCGTGCGCGACGAGAACAGCTACAAAAGCGAGAACGTCGCCGTCACGCTCGAGAAGGTCTCCGCCGGGAACGTGACCTACTACGTCGCCGACATCTATGTGCGCGACGTGACGTGCCTGCGGACGGCCGTCGCGCTCGAGCATATCGATTTCAACCGCATGCCCACGCTCGAAATGGCCAGGCTCAACGGCGCGGTCGCCGCCGTCTCGGGCGACTATTTCGCGTTCCGCAAGAGCGGCAACGTGGCGGTGCGCAACGGCCGCGAATGGATCCGCAAGGAGCCGCTCGCCTCCGACATCCTCGTGCTGTACACCGACGGCACCATGGAGGCGTACTGCGCCTATAACGACCCGGACCTCGACGCAATCTACGCGCGCGGGCCGTACCAGATCTGGTGCTTCGGGCCGGTGCTGCTCACCGGCGGGCAGGTTCCTAAGAGCTATAACACCACCGTCGGCGGCGTGAACCCGCGCGCGGCCATCGGCTACTACGAGCCGGGCCACTACTGCTTCGTGCTGGTCGACGGGCGGCAGAAGAACTATTCCCTCGGCATGACGATTCCGGAGCTGTCCAACCTGTTTTACAGCCTGGGCTGCGAGATCGCGTTTAACCTCGACGGCGGCGATACGGCGGTGATGACGTTCAACGATAAAATCGCAAGCCACCCCGAGGGCGGGGAGCCGCGCGACGTCAGCGACATCATCTATGTGGCGGAGCCGCTCACGCGCGCGCCGTATCCGGAACAACTCCAGAGCGCGCAATAGCCCGAAGCGGCGGGAAGAAACGTACACACGGGAGGGGGAGCACCCATGAGAGGAATCCGCGCGGTTCCGCATCTGACGCTGATACTGGGCACGATGTGCCTCGTTCTGTTCGTGCTGGACAAATTCAACAGCAACATGCGCTTTATGATGAACGAGATCACCAAATGGGTGGTCGCGGCGCTGTCCGTCTGCGCGATCATCACGTCCGTGCTCTGCATCGGCGGATACCTGCGTGCCGACGAGGAGCAGGAGGCCGCCGAGCGCGCAAGACGCCTTGGCGGCGACAGGGACAAGCCGCAGGGGCCGCGGGCGCTGCGCTAGCAGCGGGGCCTGCGCGCGGCGTTGAGCGCGTCGAAGGCGCCGTTGCTCGCCAGCGAAACGAGCATCGCGTTAATCGGGACGATGGCCGTGTTGGCCAGCGTCAGCCCGGACGTAAACGCCGTGGCTAAAAGCAGCAGCACGACCGCGACGAGATACGAGAATATCCGCGTTGGCACGCGTTTGCAGCAGGGGATGTCCTTCATAAATTGCGTTACAATGCCCGTCGCCAGCACGGACCCGCCGTAGGTCGTCAGGCTTTGCCAAGTCATCAGTTGATCCATACCAATATGATATGTAGCTTGTCACAGCGATGTGCAAAAAGCGGGAGCGGGCAAAAAGCCCGCTCCCGCCAGTCCGTCAAAAAACTGGTTTTTTGACGGGATAACCGTTCTTTGCCTCTCGTCCTTCGGACTCCCGGACGGCAAAGAACACAGGGAACCCGCCC